>NZ_CBDRIY010000005.1:0-180846 GCF_965344335.1 Nocardiopsis eucommiae | reverse complement strand
CCCCCCCCCCCCCCCCCCCCCCCCCCCCCCCCCCCCGCCGTCGTGTCCGCTCAGTGCGGGACGTGTTCCCCGAGCGGGAACTCGTAGGCCCGCCGCATCCCGGGTGGGGTCCCGACGAGGGAGGAGAGCCGGGTGAGGCCGCGCAGGACCCATGAGCGCGCCCTCAGCCCGGTCGGGCCGGTGTCCGGTGCGACCAGCCCGGTGTTCGTGCCGCCCATGGCCAGGTTGGGGTCGACGAACGGGCGCATCGCCCGCTCGTAGGCGGGGAGGGCGACCCGGTGGTCGCCGCGCGCCCGGACGATCGCGCCGCCGAGGACGCACGCCCCCACCAGGGCGAGGGTGCTTCCCTGGCCGGTCATCGGGTCGGGGCAGTAGCCTGCGTCCCCGAGCAGGGCCACCCGGCCCCGGGTCCAGGTGTCCATGCGGATCTGCGCGCTGGGTGCCACGTGCACCGCCGGGGCCTCGTCCATGGCCGCCAGGGCACGATCCGTCGCCGCGCCGTCGCCCGCGAAGCGCTCCCGCAGCGACCTCCGGTGCGTCTCGGGGTCGGTCACGGGTGCGCGGTCCCGGGTGAGGACCGTGCACTCCTCGCGCGCGGGGTCGGGCAGGGGTGCGAGCAGAAGTCCCCGCCCGGATCGGACGTGTCCGACGACGTGGTCGGAGGGGGTCCGGTGACGGTCGACGTCGAAGAGGACCAGGTTGGTGCCCAGGTACCGCCGGAAGCTCCGGACCGAAAACCAGGGAGCGGAGGTGGGAGTGCGTGCCGTCCGCGCCCACGACGAGGTCGAAGACGCGCGGCTCCCGGTTCAGGAAGCTCACGGTGACGCCGTCGTCGGACTCGTGGAGGGCGGTCACGGAGTCGTCGAACAGGTACTCGGCGTCATCGCGGACGTGCCGGTGGAGCGCCGCGCACAGGTCCCCCCTGCGGAGCACGAGCCCGGGCTCCCCGGAGACGAGGGTGGACACTCCGGGGATCACCGCTCCCCGGCCTCCCCCGTAGTCGAGGCGGATCCCTTCGGGCGAGGGGACGCCCAGTCCCCGGAGCTCGTCCAGGAGGCCCATGCGGCGCAGGGCCCCGACTCCGGGCCCCTCGATCTGGAGGCGGTGACCGCCGTCCCGCACCGCCGGTGCCCGTTCCACGACGGTCGGACGCATGCCGTGTCGGCGCAGCCAGTACGCCAGCGCGGGTCCGGCGATGCCTCCGCCGGAGACGAGGACGCGTACTGGGGTCATGTCGGCCTCCTGAGGACGAGTTCGGTGGTTTGATTGTACGTACGTTCAAATCACTGTCAACGTCTCCTCCGAGGGCACGGCACGGTCCCGACCTTCGGGCCGGGGGTCACGTCACGGAGAGTGGGCCGTCCGACGGGTGGCGTCGGTCGCGGACCCCTCCGGCCCCCAAACGTTGCCGTTTCGATCCCGTAGGCCGCGTTCGTCCCCTTCCGGGCGCACAAGAATCAGGACATGGTTCTCAGCAAGCTCCTCGGCCGGAGCGATGATCAGGTCGTGCGCAGACACGGCCTCACCCACGGCGACGTCGCCTCGGGGCTGGCCCTCCTGTCCGTGGACGACCCCCAGCTGCGCGCCATGCGCCTCCACCTGCTCTCCAAGGAGGGGACGGCGCTCCTCGGCACCCTGGAGGCCGGGATGGACCAGCCGGATCCGGAACCGGACCTGCTCATGTGGGCGGGCGTCACACGGATCAGGGCCGCCTGGGCGATCCGCTCGGGCCGGTGGGCCAAGGACGTCGGGCACGACCGCTTCGAGCGCTTCCGGGAGACGCTGGCCCCGGCCTTCGAGCCGCTCGCGTACGCGGCCCGGATGAGCCTGACCCCCACCGCGCTCGACCAGCTCCAGTGGTTCGGGCTCGGGTCCGGCATGGCACGCGAGGAGCTGGACCACCTTTGGGAGCGGATCGTCGCGCTCGACCCGCGCCACCACGCCTCCCTGGAGTCCCGGCTCCAGGTGCTGAGCCGGAAGTGGTCGGGCTCGGAGGAGCAGATGTTCGCCTTCGCGCGGGAGGTGGTCCGGGAGGCCCCCGCCGGGGACCGCTCCCTGGTCCTGGTCCCCCAGGCCCACTACGAGAAGGCCCTCTACTGGATCAGGGAGCAGGAGGCCGAGACCGTCGGCGAGACGCGCGACCTGCTCACGATCCACTACACGGAGACGGCCGTGACGGCGGAGATCGTCGCGGCGGCCGACCGCTGGCTGGAGGGCGATCCGGACTACCCCCTGGTGGCCCGCGACGCGCACGCCTTCGGCTCCGCGCTCGCTCTGTGCTTCGAGGACGAGCGCGCGGCGGCCGTCCTCGAACGGGCCGGGACCGTCGTCCCCCACGGCCAGGGCAACCTGTGGGGCCACATGGCCCGGAACCCGGCGGCCGAGTACGCGCGCACCCGGAGGAGGCTGGGCGTCCCGCTGCCCGCCGTCTGAGCCCCCGCGCCCGGTCCGCCCACACACACGCACGCGGGCCCCGCCGGGAACCGTGGTTCCGGGCGGGGCCCGCGACGTGTTCCGGAGCGGATCAGCCGGAGCGCTCCACCACGTAGTCGCACAGGGACAGGAAGGCGTCCCGCGCCGGGATGTCCGGCAGGGTGGACAGTTCCGCGCGGGCCTTCTCGGCCCAGCCGCGCAGTGTCGCGTCGGCCTCGGCCATCGCCGGGTGCGGACGCAGCAGGCCCAGGGCCTCCTCCGCCTCGGCGTCGCCCAGCGGGCGGCCCAGCAGCGACTTCAGCCGCTCGTCGGCCGGGTCCCGCGAGCGCATCGCGTAGAACATCGGCAGCGTCAGCACGCCCTCGCGCAGGTCCGTTCCGGGGACCTTGCCCGAGTCGGCGCTCTCGCTGGCCACGTCCAGGATGTCGTCGGCCAGCTGGAACGCCATGCCCAGGGCGTCGCAGGCGCGGGTCAGGGTGCCCACCGTCTCCGGGTCGACCTTGCCGAACATGCCGCCGAACTCGGCCGACGAGGCGATCAGCGACGCCGTCTTGTCGTCGATGACGTTGAGGTAGTGGTCGAGCGGGTCGATGCCGTCGCGCGGCCCCGAGGTCTCCAGGATCTGCCCCTGGACCAGGCGCGCGAAGGTCTCGGCCTGGAGCCGGACCGCCTCGGTGCCCAGGTCCGCGAGCATGGTGGAGGCCTTGGCGAACACGTAGTCGCCGGTGAGGATCGCGATGGTGTTGCCCCAGCGCTGGTTGGCACTGGGCTCGCCCCGCCGCAGCTCCGCCTCGTCCATCACGTCGTCGTGGTAGAGGGTGGCCACGTGGGTCAGCTCGACCACCGCCGCCGCCGGGATGAGGTCGGGGACCCGGGGGTCACCGAAGTGCGCCGCGAGCAGCACCAGCATGGCGCGGAAGCGCTTGCCTCCGGCGGCCAGCAGGTGGGAGGCGGCCTCGGTCAGCATGGGGTCGCTGGACCGCACCGACTCCCTCAGCAGCTCCTCGACCTTCTCCAGGTCGTCCTGGACCTCCCGGGCGAGGGACGGGTCGACTCTCGGCAGAGCGAGAAAACCGCTCGGGACAGCACCGCTCACCGTAAAGCTCCACCTGTTGAACGGGCGTGCTGGTGGCCCCCTCGGGAGGAGGCCACCACACGCTCAGCACATGAACATGATCCGACTTGCCACGGTATCCGACCCGGAATGAAGGTCCAAAGCCACACCCGGGTCGGCACTCACTCGTCGGCGGATACCTCCGTGACCTGGTCGACCATCACCGCGGCCGGTTCCTGACCCGGTTCACCGGACGGCAGGAGCGTGTCAAGGAAGGCACCCGGGAGGATTCCGAGCGCGAGGGTCGCCGCCACACCCACGGTGATCACACTTCCGGTGAGCACTCCGGCACGGGCCACCGTCGGACCCTCGCCCTCGGATTCCCGGAAGAACATCACAACGATGATCCGCACGTAGAAGTACGCGGTGACGGCGCTGCTGAGCACGCCGATGACGACCAGCGGCGTCGCCCCGGCCGCGACGGCCGCCTCGAACACCGCGAACTTGCCGATGAAGCCGCTGGTCAGCGGGATACCCGCGAAGGCCAGCAGGAACAGCGACAGCGCCAGGGCCAGCCCCGGCGAACGGCGCCCGAGCCCCGCCCAGCGGTCGAGGTCCCCGAGCTCCTGTCCGCCGTCCCTGGTGCGCACCAGGGTGACGACGGCGAACGCGCCCAGCGTGGTGAACCCGTAGGCGGCCAGGTAGAACATGGCGCCCGCGAGGCCCTCGACGCTGCCCGCGACCACGGCGGTGAGGATGAACCCGGCGTGCACCACCGAGGAGTAGGCCAGCAGCCGCTTGACGTCCCGCTGGGTGACGGCCACGATCGCGGCGACGACCATCGTCAGGATGGCCACCGTCCACAGCATCGGCTCCCAGATCGCCGCCGAGGTGCCGAACGGCACGAAGAACACCCGCAGCAGGGCGCCGAAGGCGGCGACCAGCGTGCAGGAGGCCATCAGCGCGGTGATCGGGGTCGGCGCTCCCTGGTAGACGTCCGGCTTCCAGTTGTGGAAGGGCACGGCGCCGACCTTGAAGAGCAGGCCGATCGCGACCAGGCCCACGCCCATGAGCAGCAGCGGCTCGCCGTTGCCGTCCTGGAAGATCTCGGCCCCGCCGGACTCCACCGCCTGACGGATCACGCCGAAGTTCACCGAGCCCGCGTAGCCGTAGACCATGGCGATGCCGAACAGGAAGAACGCCGAGGAGAACGCGCCGAGCAGGAAGTACTTGACCGCGGCCTCCTGCGAGAACAGGCGCCTCCTGCGGGCCAGCCCGCAGAGCAGGTACAGCGGGAGGCTCATGACCTCCAGGGCGATGAACATGACCAGGAAGTCGTTCGAGGCCGGGAACATCAGCATGCCCAGCACCGCGAACAGCACCAGCGGGTACACCTCGGTGTGCTGCGAGCCCGCGAGGATGTGCGTGCGCTCCTCCTCGCTGCCCGGGACCGTGGCGGCCTGGGCCGAGAACGCGTCCCGGCCGTCCCGCCGCTCGGCGATCAGCATGAGGCTGATCAGGGCCAGCACGGTGATGGTGCCCTGGAAGAAGAGCACCGTCCGGTCCACGGCCAGCACGCCGTTGGCGATGGTGGTGCCGTCACCGACCGCCTCCACCTGGAGGACCAGCAGGAGGAACGTGCCCAGCAGCGCGGCCGCCGCCAGGGCGATCTGCGCGGTGCGCCGGGACCCCTTGGGCCAGAAGGCCTCCAGGAGCACGCCCAGCACACCGGCGCCGAACAGCACCAGGAACGGTGCGAGCAGCCACCAGTCCAGGACCGGTGGAGCCTCGGTGACTCCGTGGAGCGCCGGGGGCGCCCCGTCCGCGAGGTTGAGGGGGATCACTCCTCGTCTCCTTCCGCGTCGCCGTCCGCGACCGCCACCTCGTCGGCCGGGGCCTCCACGGTGCGTTCGACGGCGGGGTTGATCACGTTGAGCAGGGGCTGCGGGTAGACGCCGAACGCGATGATCAGGGCGATCAGCGGGGCGACCGCCCAGGTCTCACGACCGGACAGGTCCGGCAGCGCCGACAGCTTCTCCGGGGTGGGGCCGGTCATCGTGCGCTGGTACATCCACAGGATGTAGAGCGCGGCGAGGACCACGCCGAGCGCGGCGATGACCGCCGGGACCGGACTGAAGGCGTACACGCCGACGAACACCAGGAACTCGCTGACGAAGGGGGCCAGGCCCGGCAGAGCCAGACCGGCCAGACCCGCGATCAGGAAGACCCCGGCCAGCTTGGGCGCGACCTTCTGGACGCCCCCGTAGTCCTCGATCCTCGCGCTGCCCCGGCGGGCGATGAGGAAGCCCACGATCAGGAAGAGCGCGCCGGTGGCGAACCCGTGGTTGACCATGTAGAGGGCGGCCCCGGCCTGGGCCTGTTCGGTCAGGGCGAAGATGCCCAGGGTGATGAAGCCGAAGTGGGACACCGAGGTGTAGGCGACCAGGCGCATCATGTCGCTCTGGCCGATCGCGAGGATCGCACCGTAGAAGATGCTGACCAGGCTGAGCGCGACCACGGGCCACACGAACCACGAGACGGCGGCGGGGAACATCTCCAGGCAGTACCGGAGCATCCCGTAGGTGCCGACCTTGTCCAGCACGCCGACCAGCAGGACGGCGGTGCCGGGGCTGGACGACCCGGCGGCGCTGGGCAGCCAGGTGTGCACGGGCCACATCGGGGCCTTGATCGCGAAGGCGATGAAGAACCCGAGGAAGAGCCAGCGCGCGGTGGCCGGGTCGACGGCCGCGAGGGCGCCGCCCGGGTCGGTGAGCTCCGTCCACAGGAAGGTGCCGCCGATGACGTACACGCCGATCACCGCGACCAGCATGATGAGGCCACCGGCGAGGCTGTACAGCAGGAACTTCATGGCCGCCTTGGCGCGGTCGGCGCCGCGTCCGTAGCGCCCGATCATGAAGTAGACCGGGATGAGCATGGCCTCGAAGAACACGTAGAACAGGAAGACGTCGGTGGCGGCGAAGACACCGATCATCATCGCCTCGAGCGCGAGGATGAGCGCGAAGTAGCCGCGCCCGCCGTCGTCCCGGTCGTCGTGTTCCCGCCAGGCGGCCAGGACCACCAGCGGTACGAGGATCACGGACATCAGGATCAGCACGAGGGCGATGCCGTCGACGCCGACCGCGAAGTGGACCCCGAAGTAGGGGATCCAGGGGTAGACCTCCTCGAACTGGAGGCCCCCCGCCCCGGAGGTGTCGAAGTTCAGGGCCATCGCCACGACCAGCAGCAGGGTCGCGACGGAGAAGCCCAGGGCCAGGCGCTTGGCGGGCTCGGCCGAGGCCGCCCCGCCCGTCGCGGGACGGACCTTGGTGGCGGTGGCCGTGCCGGAGGCCGACCCGGCGCCGGCCGAGGCCGTGGCACCGCCCGACGCCGCCGGGGCCTTGACGCGCGGCAGCGCCCAGATGACGGCCGCGCCGATCGCTGGGAGCGCGATCGCGAGAGTGAGCCAGGGGAGCATTTAGAACCTCACAACCAGCGTCGCGGCGACGATCACGGCGCCGAGGAGCATGGTGAGCGCGTAGGTGCGGGCGAACCCGGTCTGTGTCCGGCCGAGTCCGGTGGAGGAGTCTCCGACCCCGGCACCGAGCCCGTTGACCGCGCCGTCGATGACCTTGTCCTCGATGACGACCAGCGCCTTCGTGAGCACCTGGCCGGGTCGCATGAACAGGCCCTCGTTGATCTCGTTGCCGTACAGCTCGTTGCGGGCCGCGTCGGTGACGAGGTTGCCCTGGGGCGCGGTGCGCGCCACGGGCTTGCGCAGGTACATGAACCAGGCCAGGGCGACGCCCAGGACCAGCACGACCAGGGCGGCGATGCCGTAGGGCGCGGTGAAGGCGTGGCCCACGGTGAAGTGGTGCGGCTCGGCGCCGATGGCCGGGGCGAGGAAGCCCGCGAACCGGTCGCCGAAGACCAGGAAGGCGCCGAGGGCGACCGACCCGATCGACAGCACCACCATGGGTGCGGTCATGCTCACCGGCGACTCGTGCGGGTGCACGCCCTCGTCCCAGCGCTTCTCGCCGAGGAAGGTCATGAAGACCATCCGCGACATGTAGAAGGCGGTGAGCGCGGCGCCCGCGATGATCGCGGTGCCGAAGACCGCCCCGGCGGTCCCGCCGATACCGAAGGCGGCGGAGATGATGCTCTCCTTGGTCCACCAGCCGGACAGGAACGGGACCCCGATGATGGCGAGGTAGCCCAGGCCGAAGGTGGCGAAGGTGATCGGCATCTTCGACGCCAGGCCGCCGTACCGGCGCATGTCGACGCCGTCGTTCATGCCGTGCATGACCGAACCGGCGCCCAGGAACAGCCCGGCCTTGAAGAAGCCGTGCGTGATCAGGTGGGCGATGGCGGCGACGTAGCCGACCGGGCCGAGCCCGGCGGCCAGCACCATCATGCCGATCTGGCTCATGGTGGAACCGGCCAGGGACTTCTTGATGTCGTCCTTGGCCGAGGCGATCAGGCCGCCCGCGATCATGGTGGCGGCGCCGACCGTCATGACGACCGTCTGCGCCACCGGGGCGCCCTCGAAGATCGGCCCGGCGCGCACGATCAGGTACACGCCCGCCGTGACCATGGTGGCGGCGTGGATGAGCGCCGACACCGGGGTCGGGCCCTCCATGGCGTCCAGCAACCACGCCTGGAGCGGGAGCTGCGCGGACTTGCCGCAGGCGCCCAGGAGCAGGAGCAGGCCGATCGCGAGGAGGACGCCGTCGCTGGCGCCCGGGACCGCGGCGAAGACGTCGCTGAAGCTGACCGCGCCGAGCACGGTGAACATCACCATGATCGCCACGAGCAGGCCGACGTCACCGACCCGGTTGATCAGGAACGCCTTCTTGGCCGCGGTGGCCGCCGTGGGCTTGTACTGCCAGAACCCGATGAGCAGGTAGGACGCGAGGCCCACACCCTCCCAGCCGAGGAAGAGCAGCACGAAGTTGTCCGCGAGGACCAGCACGAGCATGGCCGCGACGAACAGGTTGAGGTAGGCGAAGAACCGCCGCCGGGCCGGGTCGTCGGCCATGTAGCCGAGCGAGTAGACGTGGATGAGCGAGCCCACGAAGGTGATCAGCAGGACGAAGCTGATCGAGAGCGGGTCCACCAGGAGGTTGATCCGGGCGGAGAAGTCACCCGCCGCGAACCACTCGTAGACCGGTACGGAGACGGAGCGCTCGGCCGCGTTCCGGCCGAGGAGGTCGAACAGGGCGAGGACCGCCCAGACGAAGGAGCCGATCGGCAGGGCGGTGGCCAGCAGCGGCCCCCACCCGTTGGTGCGCCGCCCGCCCAGCAGCAGGATCGCCGCGCCCACGAGTGGCAGGGCGATCAGCAGCCAGGCGTTCGACAGCACCGCGCTGTCGGCCGTGGTCGCCACCACGGGATCGGCGGCGAGGTACGCGTGATGTTGTGTCACTGCCACGTCGCCTTCTAGTGCTTGAGCAGGTTCGCGTCATCGAGCGACGCCGACCTGCGGGTTCGGAAGATCTGCATGATGATCGCGAGGCCCACGACCACCTCGGCGGCGGCCACGACCATCACGAAGAAGGCGACGACCTGCCCCTCGATGTCCCCGTGCATCCGGGCGAACGCGACGAACGCCAGGTTGCAGGCGTTGAGCATGAGCTCCACGCACATGAAGACGATGATCGCGTTGCGTCGGACGAGGACGCCGACCGCGCCGATGGTGAACAGAAGCGCCGCGAGGACGATGTAGTTCATCGGGTCCACGAGGACTCGACCTCCTGTCCGTTGCCGTTGCCGTTCTCTTCGCCGTCGGTGGCGGCGGCCGAGCCGTCCTCACCGTGGTCGGCGGGGTCCTCGTCCTGGTCGGCGGTGATCCCGCCCTCCTTGGAGTCGGCCGAGTCGGACCCCCCGCCGGGGAGCGCGTCCCGCCCGGACCGGACGTCCATCGGGACACCCGACTGGTACTCGGGGTCACGCGCGGCCAGGACCGGGTTGAGCGAGAGCTTCGAGACCGTGCCGTCGGGCAGCAGCGCGGGCATGTCGATCGCGTTGTGCCGGGCGTAGGTGCCGGGTCCGGGCAGCGGGGTGGGGTGGTCGCCCCTGATGCGGTCCTCGGAGATCTCCCGCTGGGTGCGGCGCCTGCCCGTGCGGGCGGTGTGCGCGAGCACCATGGCGCCGAGCACCGAGGTGACAAGCAGCGCGGCGGTGGCCTCGAAGGCCACCACGTAGCGCAGCAGGAGTTCGCTGGCGATCCACGGGATGGTGCCGCCGACCGGGGTGGCGGCGGCCGCGATCCCGGCCGGGTCGCCCACGACGATCCGGGTGATCCCGGTGGTCAGGGCGCCGACGAAGCAGATCGCCACGATCGCGGTCATGAGCCGCTGTCCGCGCAGGGTCTCCACGAGGGAGTCGGCGGAGCTGACGCCCACGAGCATCAGGACGAACAGGAACAGCATCAGCACGGCGCCGGTGTAGACGACGATCTGCACGACCATGAGGAACGGGGCCTCGTTGATGCCGTAGAAGATCGCCAGGCCGACCATGGCCAGCGCCATCGACATGGCCGAGTGCACGGCCTTGCGGGAGAAGACCACGCCGAGTGCCCCGAGCACGACGATCGTGCCCAGGACCCAGAAGACCGTGGCCTCACCGGAGCCGATGGGCGCCGACGCGGCGAGGTGCTGCGCGGGGGTGTCGGGGGTGAGCGGGTTCAACGGACCGCCCCCGTGTTCTCCGGCCGGTCCTGGGTCCCGTGCTCACCGCGCCCGGTGGCGTAGTAGTCGTGGTCGGTGTCACCGAGGCGCATCGGGTGGGGCGGCTGCTCCATGCCCTCGCGCAGCGGGGCCAGCAGCTGCTCCTTGGTCCAGATCAGGCTCTGCCTGTTGTCGTCGGCCAGCTCGTACTCGTTGGTCATGGTGAGGGCCCGTGTCGGGCAGGCCTCCACGCACAGACCGCACAGGATGCACCGCAGGTAGTTGATCTGGTAGACGCGCCCGTACCGCTCACCGGGCGAGTACCGGTCGTCCTCGGTGTTGTCTCCCGCCTCCACGTAGATGGCGTCGGCCGGGCAGGCCCAGGCGCACAGTTCGCACCCGATGCACTTCTCCAGGCCGTCGGCCCACCGGTTCAGCTGGTGCCGTCCGTGGAAGCGCGGCGCCGTGGGGCGCTTGACCTCCGGGTACTCGACGGTGGGCACCTTCTTGAACATCGTGTGGAAGGTGACACCGAAACCCTTGACGGGGTTGAGCCACTCAAGCACCGGTAACCTCCCCCTTCTTCTGGTTGCGTTCGGCGGTGGCGGCCGTGGCCGTCCGCGACGGTTCGGCGAGCACGCTGCTGCCGTAGTGGGCGGCGGTGCTCGGGGGCACCGGGAACCCGCCGAAGGAGGGTTCCTTGTGGGCGCGGCGCGCGTTCTCGGCGCGCTGGCGGGCCTCCTCCGCGCGCTCGCGGCGCACGAAGCGGACCCAGGCGGCGATGGCCGCGACGGTGGCGACGGTGAAGCCCGCGACCACGGCGGCGATCACCAGCGGGTGCGCGTCGTCGATGACGAGCATGCGGACGACGGCCACGCCGGTGATCCACACGAGCTGGATCGGGATGAGGACCTTCCAGCCGAGCTTCATGAGCTGGTCGTACCGGACGCGCGGGAGGCTGCCGCGGGCCCAGATGAACAGGAACATGACGGCGACGAACTTGAGCAGCCACCACAGGGCGGGCCACCAGCCCTCGTTGGCGCCGGGCAGGATCGCGGTGACCCCGGGCGGGGCGTACCAGCCGCCGAGGAAGAGCGTCACGGACACGGCCGCGACGGTGCACATGTTCACGTACTCCGCGAGGAAGAACATCGTGAACTTCATGGACCCGTACTCGGTCATGAAGCCGCCGACGATCTCGCCCTCGCCCTCCGCCAGGTCGAACGGGAGACGGTTGGTCTCACCGACCATGGTGACGATGTAGATGAGGAAGGAGGGCAGGAGCAGCACCGCGAACCACAGGTTCTCCTGGGCCGCGACGATGCCGGAGGTGGTGAGCGTGCCCGCCATGATGAAGACCGCGACGAACGACAGGCCCATCGCGATCTCGTAGCTGATCACCTGCGCGGAGGCGCGCAGGCCGCCGAGCAGGGCGTACGGCGACTGGGAGGCCCAGCCGCCGAGCACGAACCCGTAGACGCCGAGCGCGGCGGTGGCCAGGACCAGCAGCGCGGCGATCGGCAGGTCGGTGAGCTGGAGCGGGGTCATGACCCCGAACAGGTTCACCTCGGGCCCGATCGGGATGACCGAGAAGGCGAGGAACGCGGGGATCGCGGCGATCATCGGCGCCGCGATGTACACGAACCGGTCCACCCCTCGCGGGATCAGGTCCTCCTTGAGGGAGAGCTTGATGCCGTCGAACAGGGACTGGAGGAGGCCGAAGGGGCCCATCCGGTTGGGTCCGTGGCGCTGCTGCATCCGGCCCATGACCTTGCGGTCGGCCATGATCATCATGAGCACGCAGATCATCAGGAAGACGAAGATCGCGAGCGCCTTGATGGTGGTGATCCACCACGGGTCGTTCCCGAAGGCGCTCAGGGTGCTCTCCGAGGCCAGTACGGCCGCGCGCGGATCGAGAGCGGCGGGGGTCACTGCTGCCTCCCGTTGGTGGTGGGCGCGGCCAGGATGACCGTCTGCCCGGCGGTGCCGCCCAGGTCACGGCGGATGTCGCAGCCGTGGGCGTTGGCCGGAAGCCAGACGACCCGGTCCGCGATGTCGGTGACGACCACGGGGACGGTCACCGAACCCCGCTCCCCCGTGACGCGGAGGGATCCGCCGTCGGGGACCCCGACCTCGTCGGCCGTGGCCTTGGACAGGTAGGCGCGCGGCTGGCGGGCGGTACCGGCGAGGTAGGGCTCGCCGTCCTCCATCCGGCCGGTCCCCAGGAGCTGCCGCCACGTGGACAGCAGGGCCTGCCCCGGGGCGGGTGAGACGGGCTCGGCCGGTCGGACGGAGGGTCCGGCGGGCCGGTCCCCCACCCACACGCCCAGCTCCAGGAGCTCGTCGTAGGCGCCGGCGGCGTCCGGCAGACCCAGGTGGACGTCCATCGCGTTGGCGATCGCGGACAGCACCCGCAGGTCGGAGAGGGCCCCGGGCACCTTGAGCGCGTCACCGAAGGGCCGGTGGCGGCCCTCCCAGTTGACGAAGGTGCCGGACTTCTCCGCGACGGCGGCCACGGGCAGCACCACGTCGGCGCGGTCCGTGACGTCGCTGGCGCGCAGTTCGAGGCTGAGCACGAACGGCACCCTCGCCAGGGCCTCGCGTGCGGCGTCCGGGTCGGGCAGGTCGTCCAGCTCGACCCCGGCGACGACCAGGGCGTCCAGCTCACCTGCGGCGGCCGCCGCGATGATCGCGTCGGTGTCGCGGCCGGGGGTCTCCGGCAGCGACCCGACGTTCCAGGCGCGGGCCACCTCGGCGCGGGCCGAGTCGTCGGAGACCGGGCGTCCGCCGGGCAGCAGACCCGGCAGCGCCCCGGCGTCGATCGCGCCCCGCTCACCGGCACGGCGCGGCACCCAGGCAAGCCGGGCCCCCGTGCGCCTGGCCAGCGCGGCGGCGGCGGTGAGGGCTCCGGGGACGGCGGCGAGCCGTTCCCCGACCAGGATGACGGCGCCCTCCTGGCCGATCGCCTCGACCACCTCGGGGTGTTCGGAGTCCAGGGCGTTGAGGGCGCGGGCCTCGTCGCCGGGGACGGTCCGGACCAGGGTGCCCGAGGTCTTGGTGAGGCCCAGGCTGGCGTGCGAGGCGATCGAGTAGACCTTCAGGCCCCGCTTGCGCGATCCCTTGCGCAGACGCAGGAACGTGGAGGGCGACTCGTCCTCGGGCTCGAACCCGGCCAGCAGGACGGCGGGCGCCTTCTCCAGCGCGGTGAAGTCGACGTCCACCGGGGTCCCCGCCACGTGGGCCGCCAGGAAGTCGGCCTCCTCGGCGGAGTGCTCGCGGGCGCGGGCGTCCACGTCGTTGGTGCCCAGTGCCACGCGGGCGAACTTGGCGTAGGCGTAGGCGTCCTCGTAGGTCAGGCGTCCGCCGACCAGCACGCCCACCCTGCCCCGAGCCGCGCCCAGACCCTGGGCGGCGAGGCTGATCGCCTCGGGCCAGGAGGCGAACTCCAGGGCCCGGGACTCCTCGTCGCGGACCAGAGGGCGGGAGAGGCGGTCGGACCGGGTGGCGTAGGTGAACGCCCACCGGCCCTTGTCGCAGTTCCACTCCTCGTTGACCTGCGGGTCGTCCCCGGCCAGACGGCGGGTGACCTTGCCCCGGCGGTGGTCGGTGCGCTGGGCGCAGCCGCCCGCGCAGTGCTCGCACACGCTCGGGGTGGAGACCAGGTCGAAGGGGCGCGACCGGAACCGGTAGGCCGATCCGGTGAGCGCGCCCACCGGGCAGATCTGCACGGTGTTGCCGGAGAAGTAGGAGTCGAAAGCCTCCCCCTCGGCGACGCCAACCTGCTCCTGGGCACCCCGCTCCATCAGCTCGATGAGCGGGTCGCCCGCGATCTGCGCCGCGAAGCGGGTGCAGCGGGCGCACTGGATACAGCGTTCACGGTCCAGCAGCACCCCGGTGGAGAGCGCGATCGGCTTGGGGAAGGTCCGCTTGACGTCGACGAACTCGGTCTCCCCCTGACCCGTGGACATGGCCTGGTTCTGGAGGGGGCACTCGCCGCCCTTGTCGCAGACCGGGCAGTCCAGCGGGTGGTTGATCAGGAGGAACTCCATGATCCCGCGCTGCGCCCGCTCCGCCACCTCGGAGGTGAGGTGGGTGTTGACCACCATCCCCTCCATGACGGTGATGGTGCAGGAGGCCTGCGGCTTGGGCATCCCGCGCCCGTTGCCCATGTCGGGGATCTCCACCAGGCACTGGCGGCAGGCCCCCACCGGGTCGAGCAGCGGGTGGTCGCAGAACCGGGGGATCTGGATGCCGAGCAGCTCGGCGGCCCGGATCAGCAGGGTGCCCTTGGGGACGCGGATCTGGAAACCGTCGATGGTGACGGTGATCAGGTCCTCCGGGGGCGGGGCGGGCGAGGACCCGCCTGAGGTGTTGGAGGTGACGGTCACCGGTTCCCTCCCTCTTCCGTGGTCGGCCGGTCCGCCCAGAGGGTGGACCTGGAGTGGTCGAAGGGGCAGCCGCCCTTCTCGAAGTGGTCGACGTACTCCTGGCGGAAGTGCTTGATCGACGACATGACGGGGCTGGTGGCACCGTCGCCCAGCGCGCAGAAGGAGCGGCCGAGCAGGTTGTCGCAGATCTGGAGGAGCTTGTCGATGTCGGCCTCGGTGCCCTCGCCGCGCTCCAGACGGTCCAGGACCTGGACCATCCAGAAGTTGCCCTCGCGGCAGGGCGTGCACTTGCCGCAGGACTCGTGGGCGTAGAAGGCGATCCACCGGCCGACGGCGCGGACCACGCAGGTGGTCTCGTCGAAGATCTGGAGGGCGCGGGTGCCGAGCATGGACCCGGCGGCGCCCACCGACTCGAAGTCGAGCGGGGTGTCCAGGTGCTCCTCGGTGAAGATGGGCGTGGAGGAGCCGCCCGGGGTCCAGAACTTGAGCCGGTGCCCCTCGCGGATCCCGCCCGCCATGTCCAGGAGCTCGCGCAGGGTGATCCCGAGCGGCGCCTCGTACTGGCCGGGGTTGGTGACGTGCCCGGACAGGGAGAAGAAGCCGAACCCGGCGGACTTCTCGGTGCCCATGGACGTGAACCACTCGGCGCCGTTGGCGACGATCCCGGGGACGCTGGCGATGGACTCGACGTTGTTCACCACGGTGGGCGAGGCGTAGAGCCCGGCCACGGCGGGGAACGGCGGCTTGAGCCGGGGCTGGCCCCGGTAGCCCTCCAGGGAGTCCAGGAGGGCGGTCTCCTCGCCGCAGATGTAGGCGCCCGCCCCGGAGTGCACGACGACGTCGAGGTCGAAGCCGCTGCCGAGGACGTCCTTGCCGAGCAGCCCGGCCTCGTAGGCGTCGGCCACCGCCTGGCGGAGGCGGCGGACGACGTGGACGACCTCGCCGCGCACGTAGATGAAGGCCTGCTGGGACCTGATCGCGTACGCGGCGATCGCCACACCCTCCACCAGCACGTGGGGGTTGGCGAGCATGAGCGGGATGTCCTTGCAGGTGCCCGGCTCGGACTCGTCGGCGTTGACGACGAGGTAGCGCGGGTTGGGGTTGTCCTTGGGCAGGAACCCCCACTTCATCCCGGTGGGGAAGCCCGCGCCGCCACGGCCGCGCAGGCCGGACTGCTTGACCAGGTCCACGATGGAGTCGGGGTCCATGGTCAGCGCCCTGCGCAGCGCCTCGTAGCCGCCGGTGGCCCGGTAGCCGTCGATCGTGAAGGAGTCGGGACGGTCCCAGTTCCTGGACAGGATCGGGGTCAGGGTGGTCACTTGGCGCCCTCCTCACCCTGGTCGGGACGGGTCGGGAGGTTGTTCGGGTCCGGCGCGGTCCAGCCGTTGCGGTCCGCGATCCGGAGCCCGGCCAGCGAGGGACCGGCCGCCTGGACGCCCTCGCCCGCGCGACCGTCGTCGAACCCGGCCAGCACGCGCGAGGCCTGCTTCCAGGTGCACAGGCTGGCGGGGCCGCGCGTGGGCGCGACGTCCGCGCCCAGACGCAGGTCGTCCACCAGCTGCTTGGCGGTGGCCGGGGTCTGGTTGTCGAAGAACTCCCAGTTGACCATCACGACCGGCGCGAAGTCACAGGCCGCGTTGCACTCGACGTGCTCCAGCGTGACCTTCCCGTCGCCGGTGGTCTCCCCGTTGGCGAGGTCCAGGTGCTCCTTGAGGGCGGAGAAGATCTCGTCTCCGCCCATCACCGCGCACAGGGTGTTGGTGCACACGCCCACCTGGTAGTCGCCGCCGGGGTCGCGGCGGTACATCGTGTAGAACGTGGCGACCGCCTTGACCTCGGCCAGCGTGATGCCGAGCTGGTCGGCGCAGAACCGCATGCCCTCCGCGCTGACGTGCCCCTCCTCCGACTGCACCAGGTGCAGCAGAGGGAGCAGCGCCGAACGCGGCTTCGGGTAACGGCTGACGATCTCCTTGGCGTCCTGTTCCAGGCGCGCCACGACCTCGTCGGTGAAGACCTCGGGGATCTCCACGGGGTTGTTCTCGTTGGACTCGCTCACCGGTCCACGCCTCCCATCACCGGGTCGATACTGGCCACGGCCGCGATGACGTCCGCCACCGTCCCGCCCTCGCACATGGCGGCGACGGCCTGGAGGTGGGTGAACGAGGGGTCGCGGAAGTGCACGCGGTAGGGGCGGGTGCCCCCGTCGCTGACCGCGTAGCAGCCGAGCTCGCCCTTGGCGCTCTCCACCGCCGCGTAGGCCTGGCCCGCGGGGACCCGGAAGCCCTCGGTGACCAGCTTGAAGTGGTGGATCAGCGCCTCCATCGAGCCGCTCATGATGTGCGCGATGTGGTCCGGGGAGTTGCCCATGCCGTCCGGGCCGAGCGCCAGCTTGGCGGGCCAGCCGATCTTGGCGTCCTCGATCATCACCGGGCCGGGCTGGAGCTTGTCCAGGCACTGCTCGATGATCCTGAGGCTCTCCTCCATCTCGGCGATGCGCACCCGGTAGCGGGCGTACACGTCGCCGCCGTCGGAGACCGGGACGTCGAACTCGTAGTCCTCGTAGCCGCAGTACGGCTTGGCCTTGCGCAGGTCCCAGGCCAGGCCCGAGGCGCGCACCAGCGGGCCGGTGACGCCGAGCGCCATGCAGCCGGGCAGGTTCAGGTACGCGACGTCCTTGGTCCGGGCCAGGTAGACGGGGTTCTCGTCCAGGAGCTTGCGCATGGTCTGGATGCGCTTGGGCATCTCCTTGAGCAGCTCCCGGACCTTGCCCACGGCGCCGGGCGGCAGGTCCTGCGCCACCCCGCCGGGCCGGACGTAGGCGTGGTTCATCCTCAGGCCCGTGACGAGCTCGAAGATGTCCAGGATCATCTCGCGCTCGCGGAAGCCGTTGGTCATGACCGTGGTGGCGCCCAGCTCCATGCCGAACGTCGCCATGGCCACGAAGTGCGAGGCCATCCGGTTGAGCTCCATGAGCAGAACGCGGATGACGCTGGCGCGCTCGGGCACCCGGTCAGTGATGTCGAGCAGCTTCTCGACCGCCAGGCAGTACGCCGTCTCGTTGAAGAGCGGCGTGAGGTAGTCCATGCGGGTCACGAACGTGGTGCCCTGCGTCCACGTCCGGTACTCCATGTTCTTCTCGATGCCGGTGTGCAGGTAGCCGATGGCCACGCGGGCCTCGGTACAGGTCTCGCCGTCGAGGGTGAGGATCAGCCGGAGCACGCCGTGGGTGGACGGGTGCTGGGGTCCCATGTTGACGACCAGGCGTTCGGCGCTGGTGCCCTGGGCCTTCTCGATGACGTCGTCCCAGTCCCCACCGGAGGCGTCGATGTAGTCCTCGGTGACGGTCATGCCGTGCCTCCCTTCCGGAGGGGCCTTCGTGTGGCTGGTGTGGTGGCCGCGCGGATCACGTGTAGGACCGCCGCTCGTCCGGCGGGGGCACCGTGGCGCCCCGGTACTCGACCGGGATGCCGCCCAGCGGATAGTCCTTGCGCTGGGGGTGGCCGTGCCAGTCGTCGGGCATCTGGATGCGGGTCAGCGCCGGGTGCCCGTCGAAGACGATCCCGAAGAAGTCCCAGGCCTCGCGCTCGTGCCAGTCGTTGGTCGGGTAGGCCGACACGATCGAGGGGATGCGGGGGTCGGCGTCGGGGCAGGTGGTCTCGACGCGGATCTCGCTGTTGTGCGTGATCGACCTGAAGTGGTAGACGGCGTGCAGTTCACGGCCGATGTCCTCCAGGTAGTGGACCCCGACCACGCCCGTGCACAGCTCGTAGCGGAGCGCGGGGTCGTCGCGCAGGACGCGGACCAGTTCCAGCAGGGCCTCGCGGCGCACGTGGAAGGTGATCTCGCCCCGGTCGACCTCCACGCGCTCGACCTCGGCCTCGCGGCCGATCGCCGTGAGGGCCGTCTCCAGGTCGTCCGCGACCCGGTCGAAGTCCGCGGTGCGCGGGTCGTCGGGGTCGGTGAAGGGACGCTCGCTCCGGACGGGAGCGCTCCCCCGCACCAGGAGGCCGCCGAAGCCGGAGGTGTCACCGGAGGTCCGGGCGCCGAACATGCCGGTGCGCCTGACCGGTGCGGCCAAGCGCTCGCGCCCGAGCTGGTCGGGGAGGTTCTCCGCCGCCTCGTCGCGCTCGTTCTCGTTGCTCATGTCAGTCCTTGGTCACCAGGGGCAGCGAACGGCGGAGCAGGCGCTCCTCGGTCTCGGTGATCTCCTGCTCGCGGTGGGCACCGAGCTTGGTGTTCTGCACCTTGTCGTGGAGCTTGAGCACGGCGTCCAGGAACATCTCCGGCCTGGGCGGGCAGCCCGGCAGGTAGATGTCGACGGGAACGATGTGGTCCACGCCCTGGACGATCGCGTAGTTGTTGAACATGCCGCCACTGGAGGCGCAGACGCCCATCGCGATGACCCACTTGGGTTCGGGCATCTGGTCGTAGATCTGGCGCAGGACCGGGGCCATCTTCTGGCTGACCCGTCCGGCCACGACCATGAGGTCGGCCTGACGCGGGGTGGCGCCGAACTTCTCCATGCCGAACCGGGCGAGGTCGTAGTGGGGCCCGCCGACCGCCATCATCTCGATGGCGCAACAGGCCAGACCGAACGTGGCGGGCCACATGGACGACTTGCGGGCCAGGCCGACGACCTGTTCGACCGTGGTGAGCGCGACTCCGGCCGGCAGTTTCTCTTCGATACCCATCAGCTGCGGACCTCCTCGGGGGTGGGCGGCTGGGTCTGGTCGGGGGTCTGTGGAATCAGGGGGATCAGTCCCATTCGAGGCCTCCGCGACGCCACTCGTAGGCGTAGGCGATGGAGACGTTCACCAGGAAGAGGATGATCGCGATGACGCCGAACCAGCCGAGGGCGTCGAAGTGCACGGCCCACGGGATGAGGAAGATGATCTCGATGTCGAAGACGATGAACATCATCGCCGTCATGTAGTACTTGACGGTGAAACGGCCACCGCCCGCGGGCTGCGGGGTGGGTTCGATCCCGCACTCGTACGCCTGCATCTTGGCCCGGTTGTACCGCTTGGGTCCCATGACCGCACCGGCGACCATCGACAGGACGACGAACGCGGCGCCGATCCCACCGAGCACGAATATCGGTGTGTACAGCTCCACGGCTCACCCTCCTCCGCTGAATGGCTGGTCGGAGCGCGCGACCGGCTGACTTGTGAACGTTTTCACGTGCTTCTCTCGGCTCTTCCCGAAATGTCTGGGTGGTGGGGCCGGACCGCGGATCACCGACGGCCCGGCCGTACGATCGCGCCGTCGCCCTCTAGGCGGCGGGCGCCATCTTGGACAGGCCGTTGATGACCCGGTCCATGGCGTCGCCCTTGCTCGGTTCGGTGAGGTTGGCGAGCATCTTCAGCACGAACTTCATGAGCGTGCGCTGACGCAGTCCGTACTTGGTCGCGTACTTCATGAACTCGGGCTGGCCGATGACCTTCACGAAGTAGCGGCCCAGCGTGTAGTAGCCGCCGTAGGTGTCCGCGAGGACCTCCGGGTACCGCAGCAGGGCCCGTTCGCGCGTCTGCTGGGTGGGACGGCCGTGCGCCTGCACGATCACGTCGGCGGCGATCTGCCCGGCCTCCATGGCGTAGGCGATGCCCTCGCCGTTGAACGGGTTGACCATGCCGCCCGCGTCACCGACCAGCAGCAGGCCGCGCGCGTAGTGCGGGACCCGGTTGAAGCCCATCGGCAGCGCCGCGCCGAGGATCTTGCCCTTCTGGTTCTCCTCGGTGAAGCCCCACTCCTCCGGCATGGACTCGGTCCACCGGCGCAGGAGCTTGCGGTAGTCCACGTCCTGGAAGGCGGTGGTGGAGTTGAGGATGCCGAGGCCCACGTTGCTGGTGCCGTCACCGACACCGAACACCCACCCGTAGCCGGGCAGGAGGACGTCCTTGTCGCCGCTGCGGTCCCACAGCTCCAGCCACGACTCCAGGTAGTCGTCCTCGTGGCGGGGGCTCTCGAAGTAGGTGCGCACGGCCACGCCCAGGGGCCGGTCGTCGCGCTTGCGGATGCCCATGGCGACGGAGAGCCGGGAGGAGTTGCCGTCGGCGGCCACGACCAGCGGTGCCCGGAAGGTCACGGGTTCGCGGTCGGCGTTCTTCGCGTGCACTCCGACGATGCGGTTGCTGCGCTCGTCCATCAGCGGGCCGGTGACGTTCGTGCGCTCCAGGAGCTTCGCCCCGGCGGAGACCGCCCGGTTGACCAGGATCTGGTCGAAGTCGAAGCGTGTGCGCACGAGGCCGAAACCCGGGTACGCGGCGAGGTCGGGCCAGGGCAGTTCCAGGCGCACGCCCGCGCCGACGATGCGCAGGCCGTGGTTCCTGATCCACCCCTCGTCCTCGAAGGTGATCCCCATGGCGGTGAGCTGTTTCACCGCCCTCGGGGTGAGTCCGTCGCCGCAGACCTTCTCCCTGGGGAAGGCGGTCTTCTCCAGGAGCAGGACGTCTAGCCCGGCCTGGGCCAGGTAGTAGGCGGTGGTGGAGCCAGAAGGGCCAGCGCCGACGACGATGACGTCGGCGTCGTACTCGATCCGTTCCCGGCCTCTGGGAGAGGAGGTGGCTGTCTCGCTCACGGATGTGTCCTCGACTACTCGCGCGGTACACCGTGGCGGGTCAGTGCGGGTTCGACCCGCTCACGGGGGGTGCTTGGGGACGTTGGGGGACTTCCGACATGTCCGACATGGGTCTTGTGTCATAAGCCTCGTGGCCTTGTGAAGCACTTCACAAGCCACTTTTCCGCAGTCTAGACCCTCACGCGCCAGGAGGCGACCCCCGGGGGGCATTGTTCAGAAAATCGGATATAGAACCCACAAGCCTCCACACACCCACCAAAGCAGTCACAAACAGTCAAATGCGCAGCTAGTGATACCCGATCAACAACAAGTGACCCACGAGTCACAGAAAAAACCCCAAGGAACAGAACTTTCCTTGGGGTTTGCGTGCTTTTTAGTTAGAAGAGAAGACTTTCGCCTCATGAGCGCTATGTCTGTTTTTACTTCTCCCGGAAGCCACGGTGCAGGGCCACCGTGCCCAGCGTCAGGTTGCGCCACGCGACCCGCGACCACCCGGCGCCCTGGAGGTACGTCGAGAGCTCGGCCTGGTCCGGCCAGGCCATGATCGACTCCGAGAGGTAGTCGTAGGCCTCACTGCGCCCGGAGAACGCCCCGGCGATCCTCGGCAGCGCCGCCATCAGGTAGGTCGAGTACAGCTTGTCCACGAACTCGACCGGGATGTGGCTGAACTCGCAGATGACCAGCCGCCCGCCGACCCTGGTCACCCGGCGCAGCTCCCGCAGCGCCTGGTCCACGTCCGCGACGTTGCGCAGGCCGAAGGAGATCGTCACCGCGTCGAAGGTCTCGTCGGCGAAGGGCAGCGAGAGCGCGTCGCCGGCCACGAAGGTCACCCCGCCGCGCGAGGCCCCGCCCCTGCGCCGGGCACCGTTCTGGAGCATCCCCAGCGAGAAGTCGCAGGCGATCACGCGCGCGCCCTTCTTGATGAAGGACTCCGAGGAGGTGCCGGTGCCCGCGGCGAGGTCCAGCACCAGTTCGCCGCTGTGGGCGTCGACCGCGTCGACCACGGCGCGTCGCCAGACGCGGTCCTGGCCGAGCGAGATGACGTCGTTGACGAGGTCGTAGTTCTCTGCGATGCCGTCGAACATCGCGGCGACGTCCTGGGGCTTCTTGTCGAGCTTCGCGCGGGTCATGGCACCAGCCTAAGGGTGGCCGGACAGCGGAGCGGACGGGGTGGGGCGGGCGCCTCCCACGGCCCTGACCAGGCGAAGGTCCAGTTACTTGCCGTAATCAGACCCCCACTTTGTGCAATGATGTGGGGACCGAAACCATCCTTCGCGCGCCCGAGGAGTCCCGTGAATCCGGCCCGATCGTTCGTCGCCCTGACGATGAGTTCCCTGCTCCTGTTCCCTCTCGGGGCCGCGACCGCCGCGCCCGCCCTGGCCGCGCCCCATGAGGGCGTGGTCAGCGAACAGCCCGTCCAGTGGACGCCGCACGTCCTGGACGGGAAGGTCAAGGACATCCTCCGGATCGGCGACACCGTCGTGGTGGCCGGACAGTTCGAGCGCGTGTCCGACGCCGACGGGGGCAGGACGTACAACCGGCGCAACCTCTTCGCCTTCCGGCACGGCACCGGTGAGCTCCTGCCCGCCTTCGCGCCGCGGGTGGACGGCACCGTCAACTCGGTGACCGAGGGCCCGGGCGGTTCGCTGGTCATCGGCGGCCAGTTCCAGAGCGTCAACGGCTCGGCCAGCCGGGGGATCGCCCGCGTCGACGCCACGACCGGCCGCAACGTCTCCGGGTTCCGCGCGTCGCTGGACGACGGGAGCGTGTACCGGCTCGCCGGGGACGGTCGCGACCTCTACGTCGGCGGCAACTTCACCGGGGTGAGCGGGGAGAAGCGCACCGGGCTCGCGCGGCTCGACGCCGCGACCGGCGAGGTGGACGCGGACTTCACCCCGACCATCTCCGAGCAGCGGCGGGGCGTCCTGCGCGTGCAGGAGCTGGCCCTGAGCCCGGACGGCCGCAGGCTCGCGGTGAACGGGACGTTCACCAAGGTCGACGGCCTGGACCGGTACCAGATCGCCATGATCGACACCGCGACCGGCTCACCCACCACCTGGTCGACCTCGGAATACGAGGCGGAGTGCGACTACGAGGGCCTCCACACCTACATGCGGCAGATGGACTTCGCGCCGGACGGCTCCTACTTCGCCGTGGTGACGGGCGGCGGCCCCGAGGTGAAGCCCGGCCTGTGCAAGACCGTGGCACGGTTCGAGAACACGGACACGGCGGGCTCCGAGGCCACCTGGTCCAACATGACCGGCGGGGACACCCTGTACTCGGTCGAGGTCACCTCGTCCGCCGTCTACGTGGGCGGCCACCAGCGCTGGATGGACAACGAGAAGGGCGCCCAGAACCCGGGGCCGGGTTCGGTCGCCCGCGAGGGCATCGCCGCGGTGAGCCCCACGACGGGCCGGGCGCTGTCCTGGAACCCGGGCCGCTCCCGGGGATACGGCGTGGAGGCCCTGCACGCGACGTCCGACGGCCTCTACGTCGGCAGCGACACCGACCGGCTCGCGGACGAGTACCACGCGCGGCTGGGGATGTTCCCGACCGTGTGAGGGTCCGACGTCGGGTGAGCGCCCGACGAGAAGCACCGACGGGGTGGTGTCCGAGTGTTCGGAGCACCGCCCCGTCGGTCACTTCGGGGTGTTCTCCGCCTCCTGGGCCTCCTGGGCGCGCAGGATCTCGTCCTGGATCTCGTCCTCCCGGGCCGCGCCGCCCTGGAGGCGGTCCCCCACGGCCTTGTCCTGCTCCTGGCGCTTCCTCGACCACTGGTCGACTGACGCGGACATCTGGTCGCGCCACTTGGAAAGGAGGACGTACGAGGCGAGACCGCTGATCACCCACGCGAGAACCAGCGCGATCCAGGAACGCGCGCCGAACAGGTAGACGACGCCGAAGGCGCCCGCGAACAGCGCCAGACGGGCGGCGGTATAGGTCAGCCAGCTACGCATCAAAAAGCCTCACAACAGACGTTTACCTGGACTAGATTGGGCAGCGCATCCATCCACGCGGATCACGTGCGTGGACGGCCGAGTCATGCGACCGTGGTCGAAGGGGCGGTGTCCCGGATCAGGCAGCCTCACCTCCAGGTTAAGGGGGTGCCTTCGCCGGTGCGCACCAGGGCGGGGTGTGTCCCGTCGCAGGCCGGGCGGTGGTCAGCGCCGGATTCAGATAGTCATGGGATGTTTCCAATCCCGACAGCCGGGTCTGAACATCACGTTCCGATCACATATCCCCCGCTTCTCCCCCGAACGCCGCAATTTCTCCGAAAACTAGGGAGGAAACGGACCAACTCGTGCACACTAGGGGATCAAACGCCCGCCGCCCCCTCAGTCCAGGCGGGCACGATTGGGGGAATGTGAAGGTGGAACGAGCAAGCGAACGCCTGTTGACCCCCGGGGAAGTGGCCTCACTCTTCCGGGTTGATCCCAAGACCGTGACTCGCTGGGCCGCCTCCGGGCGCATCAGCAGCATTCGGACCCCCGGCGGCCACCGCCGTTTCCGGGAGTCAGAGGTACGCGCCCTCCTGCTCGGCGAACCGAGCGAGAGCACCACCTGAAGAAGTCCGGCACGCCCCCGACGGTCCCGGACCCGACGACCCGAGCGGTCTTCCCCCAACCCGGGCCGGTGTCCCCGGCCGGGAGGGGTCGACAGCATGAGTAGGCTGGAAGCATGGTGTGGCTCGGTGGCCTGATCACGCTCGTGTCGATCGTTCTATGGGTGTACGCGTTCTTCGACGCGTTGACCACCCCTGCGCAGGAGGTCCGGAACCTCCCGAAGGTCCTGTGGCTGGTCGTCATCGCGCTGTTCATGCCCGTGGGATCCATCCTGTGGCTCTTCCTCGGTCGTCCGCCCAAGCCCGTCTCCGTCCTGGGCGACGCGCCCTCCCCCAAGGAGGCCGCCAGGTCCGTGGACGACCTTGACCCGTCAGACTTCGCCAAGCCCTCGGACAGCCCGCACCCACTCGGCCCGGACGACGATCCGGAGTTCCTCAGGGACCTCAACCGTCGGATCGACCCGGAGGACTGAGTCTCCGCAGGCGCTGGCACACGCTTCACCGCGCGCGGCGGCCGCGACACCCGGAACACGTGAAGGGGCCGTACCCGAACGGGTACGGCCCCACCGTCGTCTCCGTGCCTTCGTCCGCGTCCGGGGCTCGCCCGGACCGGGTCAGGCGTAGGAGTGGAGCCCGCTGAACATGTAGTTCACGGCGAAGAAGTTGAACATGACGGTGAGGAAGCCGATCACGTTGATCCAGGTCGCCTTGGGTCCGCGCCAGCCACCGGTCGCCCGGGCGTGCAGGTAGGCCGCGTAGATCACCCAGGAGATGAAGGACCACACCTCCTTGGGGTCCCATCCCCAGAACCGGCCCCAGGCCTCGTCGGCCCAGACGGAGCCGGCGATGACACCGAACGTCCACAGCGGGAACGCGAAGAGGATGAACCGGTGCGAGATACGGTCGAGCAGCTCCGGGCTGGGCAGGCGCCCGGCGATCCCGACCACCTTCTCCCCCAGGGCCCGCCTGGCCTCGGCCCGGTGCGCGACCAGGTAGGTGATGCCCGCGGCGCCGGACACCATGAACGCGCCACCCGCGATGATCACGGCGGAGACGTGGATCGGCACCCAGTAGGACTGGAGTGCCGGGATGAGCGGGCCCGGGTCCACATAGAGCCACCGCACCCCGATGCCCAGCAGGAGCAGGACGGGGACCAGCACGAACGCGCCGAGGAAGCGGGCCTGGTACCGCCAGGAGGCGTAGAGCAGCGCGCCGACGGCCACCAGGCACATCGCCACGACGAACTCGAACATGTTGCCCCAGGGCCAGCGTCCCGCCGCCAGCCCCCGGGTGATGATCTGGGCGAGGCCGAACACGAAGCCCAGCGCCGTCACGCCCAGCGCGATCCGGCCGAGCACGCTCTGCGAGGCCTGCGCCTCGCCCTCGTCCGTGCGGACGCTGACCTCGATGTCGTCGTCGGCGCCCTCGACGGAGCCCGCGCCCACGGGCATGAGGCGTCCCGCCCTGAGCCTGGTGCGTCGTCCGTAGGCGGCCTCGATGGCGAAGAGGAACAGCGCGGCCGCGTACGTCACGATCATCGCGATGATCAACGTGTCACTGGCCGACGCCATCGTCTCGTCCACCGGTCCGGCGAGTGTGTACGTCACCGGTCACTCCCTCTTGTCGTCGACTCTCGCGGGTCGGATGTCGTGTGGGGGTTGTCGTCGGACTCGCTCCTGAGTCGTCCGGCAAGTCGTTTGGTGATCTCGTGGAACTCGGCGTTGTCACCGGCGACCTCGGTCTTGCCGAGCCCGGCCAGCTCCACGCGGGTGGTGCCGTCCTCGCCCCTGGTCGCGCGCACCCACACTCGGCGGGGACGCACGAACAGGGTCAGCAGCAGGCCCGCCACGGCCGCCGTGGCCGCGCCCAGGGCCGGGAGGCGGGCGCCGTCCCGGTTGCTCTGGAGCGTGGCGTACTCCTTGTAGCCGGTGAAGGTGATCGAACCGGCCTCGTCGGGCAGCTCCCAGGTGTCGCCCACCGCCATGACGGGTGACTCACCCAGCGACTCCATCCCCTCGGTCCGGAGCTGGTAGACCGACTGCGGGTCGACCATCCCCATGTCGCCCTGGTAGGCCTCCAGGGTCACCATCGGGTTCTCCGCCCCGGGGAAGGTCGAGACCAGCTCGCCCTCGGAGTCCTCGGCCGCCGTGGGCAGGAACACCCCGACGAAGCCCAGCTCCTCGCCACCGGTGTCGGGCACCTTCACCACACCGTCCGAGGTGTAGGTCATGGTCTCGCGGTGCAGGAACGGCACCGCCTGGTCGAAGACCAGGTCGCCGTCGGCGTTGCGCACCTCGAACTGCGGCGCGTACCCGTGGCCCAGCAGGTACACCTGCACCCCGTCCACGCTCAACGGGTGGTTGACCTCCAGGGTGTGCTGCTCCTCCTCCGACTCGGGCGACTCCTTGTAGCTCAGCTCCGCCACGTAGGACTCGGCCTGGCCACGCAGGTCCCCGTCGTCGATGAAGGACGCCTCGAAGCTGTCCAGGTGGATCGTGAACGGCTCGAAGGCGTCGGTGTCGGTCCAGTGCCCGGGGTAGATGGCGTCGTAGGAGGGCAGCGTGTTCGCGAACCCGTCCCCCTCCACCAGCAGCATGTTGCCCCGGTAACCGAAGAACGATCCCGCCGCCAGGGCCAGCAGCAGCGCCAGCAGGGAGAAGTGGAACAGGACGTTGCCCGCCTCCCGCAGGTACCCCGTCTCTGCCGAGACCGAGTCGCCGTACCGCTCGACCCGGTACCCCTTCAGAACCGAGCGGGACCGCTCCAGCACCATCTCGGGTGAGGCCCCGGTGCCGAACCGCGCCACGTAGGGCATCCGGCCCAGGTTGCGCGGGGTGGCCACCGGCCGGGCCCGCACCGCCCGGGCGTGCACCAGCGCACGCGGGATCACACACCCCGCCAGGGACACGAACAGCAGCAGGTAGATCGCCGCGTACCAGGGTGAGGAGAACACGTCGAAGAGGTGGAAGCGGTCCAGCCACACCGACAGCTCGGGGTTCTCCCGCACGTAGGTGGCGACCTCGTCCACGCTCACCACGTTCTGCGGCAGGATCGACCCCGGGATCGCCCCCAGCGCCAGCATGAACAGCAGGATCAGGGCCGTGCGCATCGAGGTGAGCGTGCGCCACACCCACCGGCCCCACCCGGCCGGGCCCAGACCCTTCGGGCCCGGACCGGCCGCCGGATCGGGCGTCCTCGCCTGTTCGGCGCCGTCTGCGTTCTCGGTCGTACGCGTACTCACGTCAGATCACCGTCTGGAAGTTGGCGGCCCAGCCCTGCATGGCGATGGTCATCTGGGTCCACAGACCCGTCACCATCGCCAGGCCGACCAGGACGAGCATGACACCGCCGACCACGGTGACCGTGCGGGTGTGGCGCTTGAGCCAGCCGAAGGCGTTCAGCGCACGTCGGTAGAGCAGCGACGCCACGATGAAGGGGAGCCCCAGACCGACGCAGTAGATCAGGGAGAGGAGCATGCCGCGACCGGCGCCGCCCTCGATGAAGGCCAGCGTCTGGACGGCAGCCAGGGTCGGGCCGATGCAGGGGGTCCAGCCCAGGCCGAACAGGACGCCGAGCAGCGGCGCCCCCGCGAGCCCGGCGCGGGGCAGGCGGTGGAAGCGGAACTCGCGGCCCAGCCCGGGCAGCACGCCCATGAAGGCCAGGCCGAGGAGGATCGTGAGTGCGCCGAGCACGCGGGTGATCGGATCGGTGTAGTCCATGAGGAGGTCACCGAGCCAGCCGATGAACCCGCCCACGGCGACGAACACCAGGCTGAACCCGGCGATGAACAGCACGCTTCCGGTGACCATCGTCCAGCGGCGCTGAGCCAGCTCGGCGTCCACGTCGGCGATCGTGCTGGTGGCGGTCGCTCCGTCACCGCCCGCGGCGTCGGAGGTGGTCGCCTGGCGTTCCCGCACGTGGGAGCCGCTCATCCCGGAGACGTACGACAGGTAGCCGGGAACCAGGGGGAGCACGCACGGGGAGAGGAAGGAGACGAGGCCGGCGAGCAGGGCCAGCGGTGCGGCCAGGAGGAGGGAGCCGGTCATGACGGTGGTGCCGATCGCGTCCATCAGTCGCCGTCCCCGCCCGGAGCGTCCTCGTCGGCCGCTTCCTCGGAGGCCTCCGCGTCGTCGCCGGGCTCGGCGTCGTCGGTGCTCTCGGCGCCCTCCCCGTAGCCCTCCAGCTCCGAGATCCGCACGCGTTCCTCGGGGTCACCGAGGTCGAACTCCACCACGACCGGATCCAGCAGCCCCGTCAGCTGCCCGTAGGTGGTCGGACCGATCACCCGCGCCGCGATGTTCCCGTCGGGGTCGATCACCAGGGTGCTGGGGATCGCCCGGGGCGGCACGGTCTCACGGAAGGCCTG
This sequence comes from Nocardiopsis eucommiae, assembly GCF_965344335.1. Classification (NCBI taxonomy): domain Bacteria; kingdom Bacillati; phylum Actinomycetota; class Actinomycetes; order Streptosporangiales; family Nocardiopsidaceae; genus Nocardiopsis; species Nocardiopsis eucommiae. The sequence goes on along the minus strand of NZ_CBDRIY010000005.1, from coordinate 151,801 downwards.
CGGGATCTCCCCCGGCTGGTCGTACAGGCTCGGGTACTCCACGCCCTTGTTCGCGGTGTAGGCCGCCGCGGCCGTCTCGTCGTCCTTGATGTTCACACCCAGGAAGTCCACGCCCAGGTCCCCGTACTCGGCGTGCACCTCGTCCAGGACCGGCTGCTCGGCGCGGCAGGGCCCGCACCAGCTCGCCCACACGTTGACGACCAGGATCCGGCCCTCGTACTCCGACAGCGACAGCTCGTCGCCCTCGAACGTCGTCCCCGTCACCTCCGGGGCCGCGGCGCGCTCACCGGGCTCGAACTCCGTCGCGCTGCCGTCTCCCGAGATGAACCGGTCCTCCTCACCCCCCGTCTCGATCTCCGTGCCACCGGCGCAGCCGGACAGGACGAGGACAGCCGTCACCGCGGCGGCCGAAAGGAACGGCACGGCACGACGGCGTCGCGTACCTGTGCTGGTACTGGGCATCGAGGGGACCTCGCGAACCGGGTGTGATCAGGGCGGACTACAACAACGACAAAGTGTAGTAGATACCCTGGGGCCCGCTCGGCCGACCCGACACAAGGGAGCGTCCTCCTGGTCCGGCCCGCTCGGGCGCCCGGTGGGAGGTACGGCGCGGGTGCCGGGAGGCGGCACCGGTTGGGGGGTACGGCACACGTCAGGGGCGATGCTGGGGAACATCGCCCCTGAGTGGCGGCGGATCGGGCGCTGGGTCAGAGGGCCCCGCTCCCGGGTCCGGCCTGGTTCGTCAGCCAGCCTCGACGAAAGCCTCGCGGAGGTAGTCGTGCACGGCTCGTTCGGGGACCCGGTAGGAACGCCCCACACGAATCGCGGGGAGAACTCCCGAGTGCACCATTCGGTAAACGGTCATCTTGGACACACGCATGATCGTGGCGACCTCCGCCACGGTCAGGAACCTGACCTCTTCGAGAGGCGGTTTGCTCCCGTTCATCTTCCGACGCCCTCATTCCCGGACGTGAGCATTTGTCTACCGTTCAGCCCTGGCGTGCCTCACGGTGCTCGGGGGACTCCGGCGAAACAGTCCCCGCCCCACCGACACGCCAGCGTGTCATGCTGTCACTACTGACACGTCCGTTTTCAGAGTAGAGCCGAGTTCCCCTCTACGGAAGGTCGTTCGTGCGGTCTTCGTGGTTGCGCGGTGACCACGGGTCAGATGAGGTTTAACGGTGGGTATAAATGGCCGACCCTGCTCAAAGAAGGCCCGCTCTGGCGAGCACGTAGTCGCGCAGCGGAGCGTAGTCCTCGGGCAGGTATCCGTCGTCCAGAGGCACGGTGACCAGGAGTTTCCCCTCGTGCTCCGCGAGGAACAGGGCGGGGTCGTTGCAGTCCGCGAAGCCCACCGTGGGCACCCCCGCCTCCCCCGCCGCACCCGCGAATCCGTGATCCGCGATGACCAACTGCGGCCATGGCTCCCCCCGGTCCGTCAGCTCCGCCAGGATCGCCCGCATCGCGAAGGGGTGGTGACTGTGCCGGGGCAGGTTCCCGTCCGTCACGAGCGCCACGTCCTCCCGCCAGACCACGATCCGGCGGTTCGGAGGCCGTTCGGTGGTCACCTCGTAGGAGTAGCCGCCCGCCGCGGTGAGAACCTTGCACCCGCGCGCGGTGAGCGCGTCCTTCCACGCCTGGTAGGTCTCCCGCAGGTTGCGCGGGTGCCCGGTGGCGAACATGACGCTCTCCTGGCGGGTGGCCGCCAGCGCCAACCGGTCGGCCAGGGCCTCCAGCGCGTCGATGGTGAGGTCGGGGTCGATGGTGTCGATCCCCCACACGTACTCGGCGTCGCCCACCACTCCGCAGCGCTTGTTCATCAGGGCGAGGACCTCGGCGTACGTCCAGTCGTGGGAGAAGGTCAGCCCGAACTGGTGGTACGGGTCCTTCTGCACGAGCCGCCGGTAGTGGCGCAGGTTGTTCTGCCGTGGGGTGTCGACGTGCCCCGCGATCCCCGTGCGAACCAGATAGGTGATGAGTTCGGCGCGTGTCGGCGGCGTCACCTGCGTTCCCCTTCCTCGTCTGCGCGGCGAGCCGGTGACACGCCGCGCGACCACCACGGCTTCGGCTCCTGTTCGCCCGGTATTCATCCCCTTCCTACCCGCTGAACGCGCGCCACGCCGCCATCGCGGAGATTTCACCGGGGTGTGATCCGGCGGCGGGGGCGGGAGGAGGGAACCGCTCAGAGGGTGGGGTCGATCCCGTGGCTGGGGAAGACGGCGGTTCGGGTGGCGTGGATGGCCCGGTCGACGGGGTCCCCCGGGTCGTAGCCGTGCTCGAAGGGGGTGAAGGAGACCCCTCTGCCGTCGGTCATGTAGAGCGGGGCCAGCTCGCCGGTGCGCTGGCGCACGAAGTCGCGCCACCCCTGCGGGGTCTCGCTGTCCGGGTCGATGGGTGCGCCCGCCGCCTCGGCCAGCAGGTGGGTCCAGGCCCGGGGCACGACGTGCACGAGGCCGTAGCCGCCACCCCCGAACAGCAGCCAGCGGCCACCCGCCGTCTTGCGCGCCAGCTTGTGGAGCTCCTCGTAGGCCCGACGCTGCCCGTCCACGCTGAGCGTGAGGTTGGCGAGGGGGTCGAGCGCGTGGGTGTCGCAACCCTGCTGGGTCACCAGGATCTCGGGCTGGAACTCGTGCAGCAGGGGCGGCACCACGGCGTCGAAGGCGCGGTGCCAGCCGGTGTCGCCGGTCCCGGCGGGCAGGGGCACGTTGACGGCGTAGCCCTCCGCGTTCGGGCCGCCGGCCTCCGAGGCGTGCCCGGTGCCCGGGAACAGGGTCGCCGGCGACTCGTGGAGGCTGATCGTGAGGACCCTGGGGTCGTCGTAGAAGGCGTTCTGGACGCCGTCCCCGTGGTGGACGTCCACGTCGACGTAGGCGATGCGCTTGGCGCCCTGCTCCAGGAGCCAGGCGATGGCCAGCGCGGGGTCGTTGTAGACGCAGAACCCCCACGCGTTGCCGTGCATGGCGTGGTGGAGTCCGCCCGCGATGTTGGCGGCGTGCGCGCTCTCACCGGTCCACACGGCCCTGGCCGCGGCCACCGAGGCGCCCGCGATCAGAGCGGAGGCCTCGTGCATGTGCGGGAACACGGGGTTGTCGGTGGTGCCGAGCATGTGGGTGTCGTCGGGCTCCAGGGTCCGCCCGGCCCGCTTGACCGCCTCGATGTAGGCGGGGTCGTGGACCAGGGAGAGGAGTTCGTCGGAGGCCGGTTCGACGTCCAGGAGGTCGACCCCGGCGCCGTCGAAGACGCCGAACTCGCGGCTGAGCGCCATGGTCAGCTCGACCCGGATCGGCGCCATCGGGTGCTGTGGCCCGAAGTCGTAGGTGGTGAGTCCGTCGTCCCATGCCACCCGAAGCGAGCAGGACGTGCGCCCTCCCATGTGGTGACCCCCGTTTCAGGTGTGCGTGCTCCGAAGCACACAGTACGCAAGGCCGGGTCCGGGCAGAACCCCGGGTCCGCTTCGGTTTCCGGGGCGTGCCGGGCGGGGAGCGCGCCACGGGAGACGGGAACGGCCCCGGAGGGAGGTCCCTCCGGGGCCGCGGGGCCCATGACGGCGGTCCCGCCGCCGCGCGTGCCTAGCTGTTCTCCATCTTGTAGTAGCAGGACTTGTAGGTCTCGCCCGCCTTGAGCTTCTTGGTGCCGTGGAGGGGCTTGCCGAAGCCGGACTCGGTGGAGGTGATCATGAGGCGGTACTCGCCCGGGTCGAGCTCGACCTTCATGACCTCGCCCTCGTCGAAGCAGGAGTTGCCGGTGGGGGGCGAGGAGTAGACCTCGCAGCCCTCGCAGGCCTCGGTGAACTCCTCGCCGTGGACCGCGTCCGGGCCCACGAACATGAAGTGCATCTCCTCCGGCGAGTTGTTGGTGAACTCGATGACGACCTTGTCGCCGTTGCCGGTGCTGTAGGGGCTCATGTCCTCGATCGAGGACTCGCCGAAGATGGTCTTGAGGTCCATCTGCTGCTCGATGCGCCCGGCACCGATGTGCTTGGTGAGCTTCTCGACGTCGTCGGCCTCGTAGTCGGGGTAGCTGGCCTCCAGGAACTCGACGGTCGCGTCCGCGTCGTCGAGGTCACCGGAGTCCACCTGGGCCCAGCCGCAGTTGAGGGCGGCGTCGGGACGCTCCTCCTCGATGCGTTCCGCGATGTCGGGAGCGGCGTCCCAGGCGAGGTCGTCGAACATCCCGATCTGGTCGAAGGCCGAACACCAGTTCTCCGCCTGGTAGTCGCCGGTGGCCAGGTCGTACAGCTCGACCAGGGCGTCGGGCACCTGGGCGGCGGACGGGGTGTCGGCGAAGTCGTCCGCGATGAAGGCGTAGGTCTCCTGCGCCTTCCGGAAGGCCTCGCTGACCTCGTCGGTCACGGTTCCGCTGTAGGACTCGTCCGCGTCGGCGGCGAGCTGGGCCGCGTAGTCGAAGTGGATCTCCGCGATGCTGCCGTCGGTGTCCTCCCAACGGGCTCCGGCGTGCGCGAAGTAGTCGGTGTAGGACTCCAGCGCGTGGTCGTAGGCCTCGTTGGCGACGTCGGACTGCGCCCGGCTCAGGATCTCGCAGGCCTCGGCGCCCGCGCGGGCCCGGTTCATCAGGGACGGCGACATGGAGAGCTGGAAGCCGCCCTCCACCTGTTCGTAGGTGTCGATCGCGGTGTCGCAGTCACCCTTCGCGTGTTCGGCGTCCGCGACGCGGAGGCGCCACTCACCGGTCTGCCAGACACCGACCAGCGAGAGCGCCATGACCACGACGAGGCAGGCGGCCAGGACGACCGGCTTGCCCGTGGCCGTGGGCTCCTCTCCCCGGGCCATGAGACGGCGGTCGTGCCTGCGTCCCGCGAAAAGACCGTGCACGACGGTGACCAGGATCCAGCCCAGGAGGACCGGGACCCAGACGAGCAGGTCGTCAGCGGCGCCCATGAGGGCGGCCGTGACCAGCAGGCCCACGGTGACAGCCAGGTTGATCCCGAAGAACACCCAGCTGCGCAGGTGGAAGTAGCCCGCGCCGACACCGGACAGGTTGAGCAGCGCGACGCGCAGGCCCGTCCGGGACTTGAGGAGGCCGAGCGGGGGCAGGGGCGGCGGCGGGCCGCCGAAGTGACCCGCGGGCGGGCCGGGGGGCATACCACCGGGAGGCATACCGCCGGGCGGCATCCCACCCGGGGGCATGCCGCCGGGGGGCGGACCTCCCGGCGGCGGGCCGAAGGGCGGGTTGCCACCGGAGGGGGCGCCTCCCGGCGGCGGGCCGCCGAACTGGCCGGGCGGCGGGCCACCCGGACGGCCGGGGCCGTGCGGAGCACCGGGACCGGAGGGGGCGCCCGGACCGTTGGGGCCACCGGGGGCGCCGGGACCCCCGGGCGGCGGGCCACCGGGACCGTGGGGACCACCGGGGGGCGGTCCACTCGGCGCCTGACCCATGGGCGGGGGGCCTCCGGGTGGCGGCCCCACGGGCGGGGGCTGACCCCCGGACGGGGTCGGGGCGCCGGGGCCGCTTCCCGGGGCGGGACCGCCGACGGGGGTCTGCGGGCCGCTCGGAGCGGGGGGAGGCGTCGCGGATCCGGGCTGGCCCGGGAGGTTGGACGGGTCCGAAGGGGGTTGAGGGTGTGTCATGGGGCCCCGGAATCAGTGAGGGGAAGACGTACGCAGTCGAAGAGGGAAGAGGGGACGAGCCCTCTTATCCCGACTTTATTCGTCAGGTAGGACGCAATGTCCGACGCCCGGCGACCAGAGCGACCAGGAAATCCACCTGTGATTTGGGTCACATACAGTACGACTAGCTCTCCGACAGCGCCCTGCTGCGGTCCCGCGCCGCCTCGATCGCGTCCGTGAAGGCCGTGCGCACTCCGTGTCGCTCCAGCTCACGGAGAGCTGCCGCCGTGGTCCCTCCGGGTGACGTGACGGCCTCCCGCAGGACCACGGGGTGCTCCCCCGAACCGTCGAGCATGGCCGCGGCGCCGGTGATGGTCTGCCCCACGAGGCGCTCCGCCGTGACCCGGGGCATACCCATGGCCACACCGGCCTCGATCATGGTCTCCGCGATGAAGTAGAAGTAGGCCGGTCCGCTGCCGGAGATGGCGGTGACCGTGTCCATGTGCTGTTCACCCACGCGCAGCACCTCGCCGACCGCGCCCAACAGCTCCTCGGCGCGGTCCAGGTGCCCGGCCCCCGCGTGGGCCCCTCCGGCGACGGCCGTCATGCCCCGGCCCATGAGCGCGGGGGTGTTGGGCATCGCGCGGACCACCGGCACGCCCGGGTGCAGGTGGCTCTCCATCACGGCGGTGGTCAGCCCCGCCGCCACCGAGATGACCAGCTGCTCGCCCGACAGGTGTGGGGCGAGGTCGTCCAGCAGGGCCAGCATGTCCTGGGGCTTGAGGGCGAGCAGCAGGGTGTCCGCTCGCTTGGCGGCGTCCGCCGCCGGCACCGTCTCGACCCCGTGGCGGGCGCGCAGCTCCGCCGCGTGCTCCTCGCGCGGCTCCGTGACGAGCACGTCCTCCGGGGCGTGGCCCTGGGCCAGCAGCCCGGCGAGCAGCGCCTCGCCCATCTTTCCTGCGCCGATGATCGCGATCATTAGGGGTCCTCTCTGCGCGTTCCCTCCACGCTAGCGGCCCGGGGGCTCCCGCGTGGACCTCCCGTCCCACGGAGTGGACGCGGGGCCCGACCCCGCCGGTCAGCCCTGGTCGGGTGTGCCCTCGTCGTCGACCGCTCCCCCGGGGTCGACCGAGAAGCGCCGGGGCGGGGACTGGGGGCGTCCGCGCAGCAGCGCGATGCGCTCGCGACGGCCCAGTGTGGGCTCCGGCTCGGGCGGGCCCTGCGCGAAGTGCAGCCGGGTGAAGGCCAGCGCCTCGGCCAGCTCACGCAGGCGCGCCTCACGGTCCACCGCCTTGCGGGTGCTCACCTCCAGGACCAGCTGCCCCTCGTAGCCCGTGCCCGCGAGGTGTTCGAGCAGCTCCGCGACGGGCTGGCTGCCGCGCCCGGGGATCAGGTGCTCGTCCAGGTTCTGGCCGCCGAAACCGTCCGCCACGTGGACGTGGGAGAGCCGGTCGCCCAGGCGCCTGGCCATGTCCATCGCGTCGGACCCGGACATGGCGGTGTGGGAGAGATCGAGGGTGACGTCCGGGTAGTCCCGGTCGAGCGGGTTCCAGCTCGGCGCGTAGGGGACGACCTCGCGCTCGCGCACCCGGACCGGGTACATGTTCTCGACGGCGAAGACCACGTCGGTCTCCTCCTGCATGCGGGCGACGCCGTTCTCGAAGTCGCGGGCGTACTCGCGCTGCCAGCGGAAGGCCGGGTGCACCACGATCGTGGAGGCGCCCAGCGCCTCCGCCATCTCCTTGGAGCGCACGAGCTTGCCCCAGGGCTCACGCCCCCACACGCGCTGGGTCAGCACGAGGCAGGGGGAGTGGACCGCCGTCACGGGCATCTGGTGGTAGTCCGAGAGGCGCCGGAGGAGTTCGATGTCCTGGCTCGCCGGATCGGAGGACACGAGGACCTCCACGCCGTCGTACCCCAGCTTCGCGGCGATCTCGAACGCGGCCGGGGTCTTCTCCGGGTAGACCGACGCCGACGAGAGGACCACGGGCGCGTCTGGGACCTGGATAGGGCTCACGCGTTCCAGAGTATGCGCTCCACGGCGGTCCGGGGCGGGCGGGCGCGTGAACACGGCGTGGCGGGGACCCCGCCGGGCGGCCGTGAGGGGGCGGGGTCGGAGGGAACGGCCGTCCCCCGGTGCTCGGGGAACGGCCGTCGGAGATCATCGGTGCGCACGTGGCGCGGTCTCGCGGGCGGCGGGTCAGAGCCGCACGGCACCGGCGAGGTCGTACTGGGTCACGTCCCGCTCGGCGATCTTCCCGCCGGAGCTCGGGGCGTCGATCATGCGGCCGCCGCCGAGGTAGATCGCGACGTGGTAGGCGTATCCGCCGCTGTCGGTCCAGTACAGGACGTCGCCGCGGCGCGCGTCGGAGTAGCTCACCCGGGTCCCGGAACCGACCTGGTCCTGGGCCACGCGGGGCAGGCTCACACCGGCCTGCTCGAAGGAGTGCTGCACCAGTCCGGAGCAGTCGAAGGAGTTCGGGCCGGTCCCGCCCCAGGCGTAGGGCTTGCCCTTCTGGGACTCGGCGGCGCTGATGACCTCCTCCACGTCGGTGGAGGCCAGGGACTGGTGGACGCGCTCACGGTCCTGGGAGTTCGCGGGGCCCCGTGACGGGGCCGTCGTGGCGTCGTCTCCCGGCTGGGCGGTCTGGGTCTGGGAGTGCGCCGGGGCTCCCCCGGCGGCGAGGGTCGCGGCCGCGAGGGCGGCGACGAGGAGTGCGCGCCGAGATCGGCGGCACGTCCGGGCGGAAGCGGCCTGCCGCTCCGTGTTCGTGAGGGAACGACAGGCCCGCGTTGGCTCGTGGTGCCGAGGTTCTCGCATGACGTGGTGCTCCTGCTCCGTCGGGGCAGCCCGCACCACTGTGACGCGGGTCTCCCTGCCGCCAACTCACCACCATTCGTCACACAGACACCGGGGAAAATCAGGCTCCGTGGTCCAATCCGCATCCAAGAACGGTAAAGACCACGTGACCTCGGCAGGCAAAGCGGTCATCGAACCATCAAACGACCGCCCGCCCACCGAGGTCAGCCACCGTCCGCTAGGGCTGCGGGACGTTCAGGGCGGACCGCACGAAGTCGGTCGTCGCCGCCATGCCGAGGTTGTTCGGGTGGATCGGCGCGCCGTCCTCGGGGATCAGGCCCTCGACCCAGCGGGTGCTCGAACCCTGACAGACGTCGTGACCGCGCTCGAAGGTGTCGACGAAGACCGCCCCCTGGGCCGTGGCCTCCTCCTGGAGCATCGCGTTGAGCTTGGTCTGCGCGGCGTCCAGGAACGGGACGTCACCCCGGGAGATCGGCGTGCTCGGCCAGCAGCCTCCGCTCTCCGGAAGGATCTGGAGGTAGCCGACGCTGAGGACCGTGGCGTTCGGGCTGCGCTCCGCGATGTCCGCGTACACCCCCGAGACCTCGCCCCGCAGCCCCTCGATCCGCTGGTCGAGCTCGTCGCCGTAGTAGTCGGCGCACGGGCTGCCCAGAGGGTTGGTCAGACTGCGCTTCGCGCACTCCATGAGGACCTGGGAGAAGCCGAAGTCGTTGCCCGCGATCCCCACCGTGACGAGGTCGGTCTCGGGCCGCAGCGCGTCCAGCTGCGGCGGGGTGTCGTCGAACTGGGCCTCGTAGAGGTGGCTCATGACCGCGCCGGAGCAGCTGACGTCGGTGAGCTCGGAGATGCCCAGCTCCTCCGCGAGGCGCTTGGGGTAGTTGACCGAGGACTGCATGCAGCCGAGGAGCGGCATGTTGGCCTGGGCCTGGACGAGGGGACCGGCGACGAAGGAGTCACCGATGGCCACGTAGTGCCCGAAGGCGGCCGACTCGGCCTCCTCCGCGGCGACGGGGGCGGTGGCCAGCGAGATCCCCATGGCCGCGATGGCCAGCGGGGCCGCGAGGCGGGCGAGGCGGCGCAGCCCGCCGGGGCGGCCACCGCCTCCGGGGGAACGGGGGATCGCGGGGGTTCGGTTCGTACGGAACACGAGGGGTTTCCTCTCTCCAAGGAGCGGGGGCACAGGAGTGTTCTGCCATGGGGCGAGGGTGACTCTCCCCACACATTCTCTAACATGACCTACCAAAACCTTGACCTAACCGGTAGGTAACTTTCTTGTGTTGTCCGCGGACCCCGGTTCCCCCCGGGCCTGTCCCCCACAGCCGTTAGCGTGGCGACCATGGCAAAAGCAGCGAAGACGACGTTCCGGTGCGCCGAGTGCGGATGGACCACCCTCAAGTGGGTGGGACGCTGCGGCGAGTGCCAGGCCTGGGGCACCGTCGAGGAGGCCGGAGCCCCCGCTCCCATGGCGGTCGCGTCCGCCCCGGTGACCTCCCGGGCCCGCCCCATCACCGAGATCAGTGTGGAGAGCGCCGAGGCGGTGCCCACCGGGGTGGACGAGCTCGACCGGGTCCTGGGCGGCGGCGCGGTTCCCGGCGGCGTCGTGCTGCTCGCGGGCGAGCCCGGCGTGGGCAAGTCGACCCTCCTCCTGGAGGTCGCGGCGATGCGCGCCGCCAAGGCCCCCGTCCTCTACGTGACCGGCGAGGAGTCAGCCGGACAGGTCCGGCTCCGGGCCGAGCGCCTCGGGGCCCTGTCCGACCAGCTCTTCCTCGCCGCCGAGACCTCCGTGGCCACCCTGGCCAGCCACGTCGACGCGGTGGCGCCGCAGCTGCTGATCGTCGACTCGGTGCAGACCATGGTCTCCCCCGAGGCCGCCGGAGTCCCCGGCGGCGTGACCCAGATCCGGCAGGTCACCGGCGCGCTCATCCAGATCGCCAAGGAGCGCGGCATCGCCACCGTGCTGGTCGGCCACGTCACCAAGGACGGCTCGATCGCCGGTCCCCGTCTGCTGGAGCACCTGGTGGACGTCGTCCTCCACTTCGAGGGCGAGCGCCACTCCCAGCTGCGTCTGCTCCGCGCGGTCAAGAACCGCTACGGGCCCACCGACGAGATCGGCGTCTTCGAGCTCACCGAGAAGGGCATCCACGGCCTGCCCGACCCCAGCGGGCTCTTCCTCACCGAGCGGACGGACCCGGTGCCGGGCACCTGCGTCACCGTCACCCTGGAGGGGCGGCGCCCCCTCATCACGGAGGTGCAGGCGCTGGTGGCGCCGACCCCCCTGCCCGCGCCCAGGCGCGCGACCTCGGGCCTGGACACCTCACGGGTGAACATGATCCTCGCGGTGCTGGAGAAGCGCACCGGCATGAAGCTGGCCAACATGGACGTGTACGCCTCGACCGTGGGCGGGGTGAAGCTGGGCGAGCCCTCCGTGGACCTGGCCCTGGCCCTGGCCGCCGCGAGCTCGAACAACGACGTCGCCCTGCCGGGCGGTTTCATCGCGATCGGCGAGGTGGGTCTGGCCGGTGACGTGCGCAGCGTGAACGGCGTGCGGCGCCGGGTCGCCGAGGCACAGCGCCTGGGCTTCACACAGGCGGTGGTGCCCAAGCACTTCGGCGACCCGGTCCAGGGCATCCGCGTGCACGAGGTGGAGGAGCTGAGCGAGGCCCTGTCCTGGGTGGAGCGGCGGGGCCGGCGCCGGGGCGCCCCCCGTGGCTCCGCCGAGGACTAGCCAGCCCGGAGCCTAGAAGTCGAAGATCACGCCCTTGGCACTGGACAGCGCGCACGCGTTGCCGAAGGTCTCCTCGTAGTCCTCGGCGCCGCTGACGCGCACGGTGACCGGGCGGTACTCCATGGTGCAGACGCCCTCGGACGTGGCCCGCACGCTGGCGATGTCACCGTGCTCCGCGATGAGGTCGCAGGCCTCGGCGGCGCGGGGGTGCTCGCCACCGGCCGGGTCGCACTCCAGGCTGGCCTGGCGGGCCCAGCTCGTAGCGGTGTCGCCGCTCTTCTCGACGGCGCCGAAGACCTCCAGCGTGTACACGGTGCCGCGCTCGTCCGCGAGGGCGGGCGCGGTCGCCGTCACGGCGAAGGCGACAGCGGCGGCGGCACAGGTCAGGGCGGTGGCGATGCGATTCACTGGGAACTCCCGGGACGAGAACTAGGTTCGACACGAATAGTAGCCACACAGTGACGATAAGTTGTGTGTTTTGTGTGAACCCGTCCCGACCCGGGAGCGGAATCAGGCTTTGAGCTGGAAGACGAGCTGGTCGACGCTGCCGACGAGGTCTCCGCGCAGGTTGGCCTTGTACCAGCCGGGCTGCGCCTTGGCGCCGCCGTCACGGCAGTCGGTGAAGGAGCGCTCCAGGTCCCAGCTGAGGGTGTACTCGTGCGGGCGGCCCTGGGTGAGCTGGCGCTCCTCCTTGCTGTTGCCCTCGACGCAGTCGGCGGAGGAGTAGATCCGGTCGTCGCCGGAGTCCAGCCGGAGCTCGATCGCCTCGGGCCCCACGTCCACGGTGCAGGTCTGCTCGGCCACGTTGACCACGGTCACCTTGAACTCGGGCTTGGCGCCGCCGCCGAACACCTCCCGCTCCTTCTCCGCGAAGTCGAAGGTGACCACCACGTCCTGCGGACGGCAGTGGTCCTCGGGGCGCTCCGGGGCCGCGGCCTCGGCCGACTCGTCGTCGGAACCGCCCCCGGACCCCTCCTCGCCCTCGGACGGGGACGCGGACGGGGAGGCGGAGGGCGACGGGGAGGGTGAGGCGGACGGATCCGCGTCCTCTTCGTCGGTTTCGGCGTCGGAGGGCTCCTCGGCTGGGACACTGGAGGAGGCCTCGGGCTCCTCGATCGCCGCCTGGGAGCCCGTCGGCTCGCCCTCGTCGGAGGTGTTCCGGAACGCGAGGGCGACCAGAGCGAACACCAGCATCACGCCAGCCAGGACGAAGGCGCGTCGCTTCCAGTAGGTCTCACGGCTGACGGGTGCTGGTTGTCCGGTACTTGACGCCATGGGCCGTAGTATTGCGGTTTTGCGTGCCACCCACCTACTCAACCCGCCGATTTCCCGTTAAAGATGAGCGATAACCCTTACAGCACCGCCGTTCTGGCGTGGTACGAGACCAACGCCAGGGACCTGCCCTGGCGCCGCCCCGAGGCCTCCGCCTGGTCCATCCTGGTCAGCGAGATCATGCTCCAACAGACCCCCGTCGTGCGGGTGCTCCCCGCGTGGGAGGCCTGGATGGAGCGCTGGCCCACCCCCGCCCACCTGGCCAAGGAGCCCTCCGGCGAGGCGGTCCGCATGTGGAACCGGCTCGGCTATCCGCGCCGGGCCCTGCGCCTGCACGCCTGCGCCGTGGCCATCACGGAGGAGCACGACGGCGAGGTCCCCGACGACCACGCGACCCTGCTGTCGCTTCCGGGGATCGGCGCGTACACGGCGGCGGCGGTCGCGAGCTTCGCCCACGGGCAGCGGCACGCCATTCTGGACACCAACGTGCGGCGTGTCCTGGCCAGGACCGAAACCGGGATCGAGTACCCGCCGAAAACCCAGACCAAGGCGGAGACCGCTCTGGCCGAGGCGCTCCTGCCTCCGACGGCCTCCGTCGCGGCGCGTTGGGGCGTGGCCGTGATGGAGCTGGGTGCCCTGGTCTGCACGGCCCGCTCGCCGCGCTGCGCGGACTGCCCCATCGCCGGGCAGTGCGCCTGGAAGCTCGCGGGGAAGCCCGCGTACGACGGACCTCCCCGGCGCGGGCAGACCTACGCCGGCACCGACCGCCAGGTCCGCGGCAAGCTCCTCGCGGTGCTGCGCGCCTCGCCCGAACCGGTGGTCAAGGACGCCCTGGACGCGGTCTGGGACGACGGTGTCCAGCGTGAGAGGGCCCTGGACGCCCTGGTCTCCGACGGTCTGGTCGATCCCCTGGACGACGGCCGCTACGCCCTGCCCGGCTGACCGGAGCGGGCCCCGGTCTCCGGGGCCCGCCGGGTGCGGGTCCTCAGTCCATCCGGGCGTCGACCGCCCCGGCCCCCTCCGCGTCGAACTCCGCCTGCGTGCCGTCGAAGGCGCCGCTGCAGGGCGCCCCCGGCTCGGGAGCGTCCGGGCTCTGCTCGTACTCCAGCAGGAAGTCCGTCAGGCGCGGGTCGGCGGGGTCGTCGAGCGTGAGCTGAGCGCCCCAGGCCGAGGCCACCACCGGTGACGGGAGGCCCTCCATCGGGCTGACCAGCACGTAGGAACCCGGGGTGTGGTGCGCGGTCAGCGTCGCCAGCGCGTCGTCGGACAGGCCGGGGTCGTGGGTGATCCACACCGCCCCGTGCTCCAGGGAGTGGACGGCCGCCTCGGTCAGGACCGGCTCGTCGTACACCCCGCAGTTCTGCCAGAAGTTGTAGTGCTCCCCGCCCACCGGCGGGAACTGGGCGTAGTCGACGGTCTCGCCGGTGTCCACGTGGTTCTTGGACAACCCCTCGAAGGTCTCGACCCCGTCGGGGCGCGCGGCGCCGCCCCCTCCGGAGCCGTCCGGGCCACTCGCCCCGCCCGACGCCCCGGCACCGCCGTACAGCCAGAAGCCGCCGAGGGCCGCGCCGCCCAGCAGGACCAACGCCAGGGCGACACCGCCGACGATGAGCCACGGAGCCGCCGACCGGCGGCCCGGCTGGGGCGCGGACGCCCCCGGATACCCGTACGGCGGTTGGCCGGGCGGCGGGCCCTGCGGCGGCTGCCCGGAGGGCGTGTACGCGGGGGGCGGCCCCTGGTACTGGGGCGGATACGGGCCGGGCGGCGGGCCCTGCGGCGGCTGCCCGGGCTGGTGGGGGCCCTGCTGGTACGGGCCCTGCGGGTGCTGGCCCCGCTGGTACGGGTCCTGCGGGGCGTACGGGGGCGGCGGCCCCTGCGGCACGGGACCGGGCGGGCCCTGACCCGCCGGAGGCCCCTGGGAGGCGTCGTGCGGCCCCGAGGGGCCTTGCGGGAAGGGGGAACCGAGGGGCGCCGACTGCGGCGGCTGGGAGCCGTCCGGACGGGGTTCGTTTGGATTGGCCACGGACGGCACCCTAGCGTCCGGCCACCCGCCCCCGCTCCCGAAGACGACGACGGGGGCGCCCCCGAAGGGACGCCCCCGTCCTCAGACCACCGCCGGTTCGGGACCGGCGGGCCTCACTAGTCGCCCTTGGCGGCGGACTCCACCTCGGGGGTGTCCGGCACCGCGTCGGGCTTCGGCACACCCTTGAAGGTGAACTTGGCGTCCGTGCCCTCGCCCTCGGCGTCGATCACGACGATCTGACCCGCCTTGAGGTCGCCGAAGAGGATCTTCTCGGAGAGCTGGTCCTCGATCTCCCGCTGGATCGTGCGACGCAGCGGCCGCGCGCCCAGGACCGGGTCGAACCCGCGCTCGGACAGGATCTGCTTCGCCTTGGGGCGGAGCTCGATGCCCATGTCCTTCTCCTTGAGCCGGTTGTCCAGGCTCGTGATCATCAGGTCGACGATCTGGAAGATCTCCTTCTCGGTCAGCTGGTGGAAGACGATGACGTCGTCCACACGGTTGAGGAACTCCGGCCGGAAGTTGGTCTTGAGCTCCTCGCTGACCTTCGCCTTCATCCGCTCGTAGTTGGTGTTGGCGTCGTCCTCCTTGGCGAAGCCCATGGCCTGGCCCTTGGAGATGTCCCGCGTACCCAGGTTGGTCGTCATGATGATGACCGTGTTCTTGAAGTCGACGTTGCGACCCTGGGCGTCGGTGAGACGACCCTCCTCCAGCACCTGGAGCAGAGAGTTGAAGATGTCGTTGTGGGCCTTCTCGATCTCGTCGAACAGGACCACGGAGAACGGCTTGCGGCGCACCTTCTCGGTGAGCTGGCCGCCCTCCTCGTACCCGACGTAGCCGGGGGGCGAACCGAACAGCCGCGAGACCGTGTGCTTCTCCATGAACTCGGACATGTCCAGCTGGATCAGCGAGTCCTCGTCCCCGAACAGGAACTCGGCCAGGGTCTTGGACAGCTCGGTCTTACCCACACCGGACGGACCGGCGAAGATGAACGAACCACCGGGACGCTTGGGGTCCTTGAGACCGGCGCGGGTACGGCGGATCGCCTGGGAGAGCGCCTTGATGGCGTCCTCCTGGCCGATGACCCGGCGGTGCAGCTCGTCCTCCATACGCAGCAGGCGCGAGCTCTCCTCCTCGGTCAGCTTGAAGACCGGGATGCCGGTGGAGGCGGCCAGGACCTCGGCGATGAGCTCCTCGTCGACCTCGGCCACGACGTCCATGTCGCCGGCCTTCCACTCCTTCTCCCGCTGCGCCTTCTTGTTGAGCAGCTGCTTCTCGTCGTCGCGCAGGGACGCGGCCTTCTCGAAGTCCTGCTCGTCGATGGCCGACTCCTTGTCGCGGCGCACCCCGGCGATCTTCTCGTCGAACTCGCGCAGGTCCGGCGGCGCGGTCATCCGGCGGATGCGCATCCGCGAACCGGCCTCGTCGATGAGGTCGATCGCCTTGTCCGGCAGGAAGCGGTCGCTGATGTAGCGGTCGGCCAGCTGCGCGGCGGCCACGAGGGCGCTGTCCGTGATGGAGACCCGGTGGTGGGCCTCGTAGCGGTCACGCAGACCCTTGAGGATCTCGATGGCGTGCGTGATCGTCGGCTCGTCCACCTGGATCGGCTGGAAGCGGCGCTCCAGCGCGGCGTCCTTCTCCAGGTACTTGCGGTACTCGTCGAGCGTGGTCGCACCGATGGTCTGGAGCTCACCCCGGGCCAGCATGGGCTTCAGGATGGAGGCGGCGTCTATGGCACCCTCCGCCGCGCCCGCTCCGACCAGCGTGTGCAGCTCGTCGATGAAGAGGATGATGTCGCCGCGGGTGCGGATCTCCTTCAGCACCTTCTTGAGGCGCTCCTCGAAGTCACCTCGGTAGCGGCTGCCCGCGACCAGGGCGCCCAGGTCCAGCGTGTACAGCTGCTTGTCCTTGAGCGTCTCGGGGATCTCACCCTTGACGATCTTCTGGGCCAGGCCCTCGACCACGGCGGTCTTGCCGACACCGGGCTCACCGATGAGCACCGGGTTGTTCTTGGTGCGCCGTGAGAGCACCTGCATGACCCGCTCGATCTCCTTGTCCCGACCGATGACCGGGTCGAGCTTGGACTCGCGCGCGGCCTGCGTCAGGTTGCGACCGAACTGGTCCAGCACCAGCGAGGTGGAGGGGGTGGACTCGGAGGAGGCGCCCGTGGCCTGCGGCTCCTTGCCCTGGTACCCGTGCAGCAGCTGGATGACCTGCTGGCGGACCCGGTTGAGGTCCGCGCCGAGCTTCACGAGCACCTGGGCGGCGACGCCCTCGCCCTCGCGGATCAGGCCCAGCAGTATGTGCTCGGTACCGATGTAGTTGTGGCCGAGCTGAAGCGCCTCGCGCAGCGACAGCTCGAGGACCTTCTTGGCGCGCGGGGTGAAGGGAATGTGTCCCGACGGCGCCTGCTGGCCCTGACCGATGATCTCCTCGACCTGCTGCCGAACCGCTTCGAGGCTGATACCAAGGCTCTCCAGAGCCTTGGCGGCGACGCCCTCACCCTCGTGGATGAGGCCGAGCAGGATGTGCTCCGTACCGATGTAGTTGTGGTTGAGCATCCTGGCTTCTTCCTGAGCCAGAACCACCACTCGCCGCGCGCGGTCGGTAAACCTCTCGAACATGTCTCGTCGCTCCTCTACAGAGCGGTCAGGCAGGGACGGCGATGACCGACCCGACTCTTCCGCATATAGGCCCCACAGGGATTAACCGCCCCGGGGAGCACTGTCGCACCCGCCCACCCTTCCGGCTGCTGCCGACAGGGTGGACGTCTCCGTACGGCCGACCGCAGCCGTCCGTGCCAGAGACTTTCCCCGACGATAGGGCGTTCACCCAACATCCAACTACCAATTGGCGCGTCAGATTTCCCTGTACGCCGAAGGCGAACGGCCCGGGACTCCCATCCATCACGAGAGTGCCCGGGCCGCACGTGCGTAAGCCGGATTATCGGCTCTTAGCGAACAAGCGGAAGCCGTGTTGTTCTTCAAGCGGAAATGGTCCGAACCATCTCCCGGAGTGACCCCGGTGACCCTGGGTCGACCCGCGTGCGTCCCACCCCGGCGGCGGGCCGGGGCCGAACTCCTCGCGCTCGCGGGCTCCTCACTCCGTGGCGCGGAACCGAGCCGCGCGCGCACGCCGCCGAACCGCGCCGCCTCGTGGGCGGGGGTCCCGCGCGTGTCTGCCGCCCGCGCGCCCTCCGCCGTCGATGACGACGGGACCGCGGTCGCCGTTCCGACACCTCCCCGGCCTCGGGCCGGGGGCAGCTCCGTCGGGGGCTCAGGCCTCGCGTCCCGGTGTCACGGGTCCTGTCCAACGAGGCTCCGCGACGAACGGGTCCGGGGCTCGGCGCCCCGAAGCGTGGGGCGAAATGTCGACCAGACCACCCCTATTTCCGCCGCCCTGGGCGGCGGCAAACCTAACCCTTGACGGCCTCGTATTCGGCGACGATGGCAGCGGGGATGCGGCCGCGCTCATTGACGGGCTTCCCGGCGGCCTTCGCCCACGCGCGAATCTCGGCGCTGCGCTCACGGCTGGGAGCATTCCGGGTGCCGCGACGAGCGGTACCGCGGGCCTGCTTCGCGGGAGCCTTGCGGGAGGCCTCAATGAACGGAGTAAGAGCCTCACGGAGCTTGGCGGCATTACCCGCGCTGAGGTCGATTTCGTACGTCGATCCATCGAGACCGAACGTCACCGTCTCCTCGGCCTCGCCGCCGTCGAGGTCGTCGACCAGGAAAACCTGGACCTTCTGTGCCATGGAATCAAACCTTTCAGCAGAGCGGTGTCTCCACACCTGAATATAAAGCTATCTCGCGAGAACGCGAAAGACAATTCCCGGCGTGCCAGAAATCACCTGGACCCGCATCGGCGGGATTCGGGGTCGCCGGAGCAGCGCGGGGCTGGCGAGTTGGCCCGCACACGCTGACCCCCAACGCGCTCGGCGCGCCGGGGACCGGTTCAGCCAGGCACCGTATCTAACGAGCCTCGGATTCGGTACGTTCCCCATCCTGGGCAATCGGCGTCTCGTTCGTCGCCCGGGTCTCCTCGACCCCGGCCGCGCCGTTGTCGACGGCGGCCTCCTCATCCTTCGCCTCGTCGCTGACCAGGCTCCCGTCCATCCTGCGCGGCGCCATCTCCTTGCGCAGCAGCTTGATGACGAAGGCACAGAACACGGTCGCGACAACCACGGGCGGGATGAGCGCGGACAATACGTCGATCAGTCCAGGGGGGAGCACCGATGACAAAAAGTCACCCATCGAAGCGGCCTACCCTTCCTGGTTGTTACTTATTGCAGCAAATACCCGACTCAGTGTCGGGTCCGCGCTGGGGGATGGCGCTCCGGCACCGCCGGGCAAACGCATACCAGACATCATAGACATCGTTTGCCCCCGACTTGACACCGGACGTACCGAAGATGGCCCTTCAAAGCCTGATGGTGGCCAATGTCCGGTGGTCTGTTCCACCGTCACGCGGAAGACCTCGGCCACGGCGACGGGCGATCGCGGACGGTGTCCCACAAATCCGGGATGCCGAACGTCCCGTCGTCACTTCAACCGGGGAACCGGCGATCCTGACGGACGCAGGTACACATTACCTGCCTTGTTCCACACCCATACCACCCGGTGCGGTTAAGGACCTACGTCCATCGGGGGATCCGGCGAACCGTTCCGAAGGGGAAGCCCGCCCTATCGGGGGCCCAAAACCTTTAGCCGGACACCCTTGCCGGACTGCCGTCCAGGTGCACAAGCATCCGGGTGTTCCCCAGGGTGTTGGGTTTGACCCGCTCCAGGTCAAGGAATTCCGCCACGCCCTCGTCATAGGAACGCAGGAGTTCCTCGTAGACACGGAACGGGACCGGGGTGCCCTGGATCGGGGCAAAGCCGTGTTTGGCGAAGAAACCGGTCTCGAATGTCAGACAGAACACACGGCGCACGCCCAACTCACGCGCCGTGTCCAGCAGTTCGGTCACGATTCGGTGTCCGACGCCGAAACCGCGCAGGGAGGGGTCCACCGCGACGGTGCGCACCTCCGCCAGGTCCTCCCAGAGGACGTGGAGGGCCCCGCAGCCGACCACCCGGAGCTCACCCTCCGGCGCGTCGTCCTCGCCCGTCGCCGGGTCGGGAACACTCTCCGCCTCGGCCACCCAGAACTCCTGGATGTCCTCGTAGAGGTTGACCGTGCTCTTGGAGAGCACGCGGCGGTCGACGGAGTAGGTGTCGACGAGGCGGCGGATGTGGGTGACGTCGCGCGTCCTGGCGCGACGGACCCGGACATGACGAACGGGCATAGCCGGACCAGACTACGCCCAAGCGACCTCCCACCGAAACGCTCCTCATGCGGTGGGGGGTGACTCGGTCTGCTGAACCGGTATGCCCGCGGTGTCTCCCGGCGTCCGCCGGGTGGCGTCAGATCAGATGAGCTGACGCCTCGCGGCCCACACGACCGCCTCGATGGGTGTGTTCACGCCCAGCACGTCGCAGATGTTGCGGATGCGACGTCGCAGGGTCCGGGCGCTGAGTTCGAGGTGCCGGGCGGCCACCTCGGTGGTGACACCGGTGGCGATCTCGGCGAGCAGTTCGAGCTCCTCGTGACTCAGCTCGACCGGCGCGTAGGGGCCGTTGAGCGTGTTCTCCCGCGAGCGGGCCTGCAGGGGAACCACGTTCTCCCTGTGCTCCCGCGGCGCGAGGGGGTTCTGGTCCTCAACGGTACGTCGTACGAGTGTGGCCTGTTCCACTCCGTCCTCCCTCATCCATGTGAGTGCGGAACATCAACTCGTCACCGAGGAGTCAAGCGCGTCGACTGGCTGTCGGCGCGGGTGAGCCCCGAACCACCCCGACCGCTCCCGGAGCCCCTCTGGCACAGGGGCGGGAGTAGGAGGGGAGCACGAGACACACGGACCCCGAACGCTGGGGCCTGGGACGGACAGACCACATCGTGGGTACGTGTGCGGCGGGTTCCACGGATCGCGTCTCGACCCGTGCCCCGGCTCACCGTTGTTCTCGATCACTTCGGCAAACACGCGGACCGAAGTCCGCCCTCAGCACGCTAGGCGGAGCGGATGATACCGTCAAGGCCCGATAAATCACCATGCGTGACGACGTGGAATCCCTGGGTCACATGATCAGGGGTCGGGAATTGCCCTTCCCATACTGACCTGCGCAAACAATCTCCGCCATTGTCGGAGCTCCGATTACTCAACTTTCAAGGGAAAAACCGGGTTCTTCCCTCCGGGACATCCCGCCCTGCCGGGGGGTTCGCCCCTTCTGGCCCACGGGTGAGACGGGTCCCGTGGTCTCGGCCACACTCCGGCTCGGGGCCCACGACTCGGGGCCGCCGCACCTGAGGTGCGACGGCCCCGAGAGAGTCCGCTCCGGTCCGGCCCCGACGAGGCCCGGCCGTCAGTCCCCGGAGGGCTTCACGATCGGGAAGAGCACCGTCTCCCGGATGTTCCTGCCGGTGAAGGCCATGAGCAGGCGGTCGATACCGATCCCCACACCTCCGGTGGGCGGCATGCCGTACTCCAGGGCGCGCAGGAAGTCCTCGTCCAGCTGCATCGCCTCGGGGTCGCCGTCGGCGGCCATCAGCGACTGCTCCGTGAGGCGACGGCGCTGCTCGACCGGGTCGACCAGTTCGGAGAAGCCCGTGCCGAGCTCCATTCCGAACCCGATCAGGTCCCACTTCTCGGTGAGCAGCGGGTCCTCGCGGTGCTGACGGGTGAGCGGGCTGGTCTCCAGCGGGAAGTCGCACACGAACGTGGGCTGGATCAGCGTGTGCTCCACCAGCTCCTCGAAGACGTGCTCCACCAGCTTGCCCGGCCCCCACTCGTGGCTGAACTCGACGCCCTTGGCCTCGGCCAGGCGACGGACCTCCTCCACCGGTGTCCTCGGCGTGACCTCGGCCCCCAGGGCCTCGGAGACCGAGCCGTACAGCGTGACGCGCGGCCACTCCCCGCCCAGGTCGAAGGTCTCGCCGTCACGCTCGATCGTGGTGGAGCCGAAGACCGCGCGGGCCGCCTCCTGGATGAGCTCTCGGGTCACCTCCGCCACGTCGTCGTAGTCGGCGTAGGCCTGGTAGAACTCCAGCATCGTGAACTCGGGGTTGTGCGTGGAGTCCGCGCCCTCGTTCCGGAAGTTCCGGTTCACCTCGAAGACCTTCTCCAGGCCGCCCACGACCAGCCGCTTCAGCGACAGCTCGGGGGCGATGCGCAGGTACAGGTCCATGTCGTAGGCGTTGATGTGCGTGACGAACGGGCGCGCGGTGGCGCCACCGTGCACGCGCATCAGCATCGGGGTCTCGACCTCGATGTAGTCGCGGGAGCTCAGCCCCTCGCGGATCGCCCGGATGGCGGCCGAGCGGCTGCGCACCATCTGCTGCGACTCGGGGTTGACGATGAGGTCCACGTAGCGCTGCCGCACCCGGGCCTCGGGGTCGGTCAGACCCTTGTGCTTCTCCGGGAGCGGGCGCAGGCACTTGGCCGTCAGCGTCCAGTCGCTCACCATGATGGAGAGCTCGCCACGGCGGGAGGTGATGACCTCGCCCTCCACACCCACGTGGTCACCGAGGTCCACGTCGGCCTTCCAGGCGTCCAGGCCCTCCTTGCCGACCTGGTCCAGGGACAGCATGATCTGCACGTCCCCGGTCTCGTCGCGCAGGGTCGCGAAGCACAGCTTGCCGCCGGAGCGGTAGAGCATCACGCGACCGGCGATGGCGACCCGCGCCCCGGTGTGGGTGTCGGGCTCCAGGCCCTGGTGTTTCTCACGCACGGGACCGATCGACGTCGTCCGCGGGTAGTTCACGGGGAAGGGGTCGGTGCCCTCCTCCCGGAGACGGTCCAGCTTCTGCCGCCGGACCCGCATCTGTTCGGGCAGGTCGTCATAGTCGTCGTGCGTGTCATTCACGGGCCCGATCCTACCGGCGTCGGCGCCCCCGGGTGCACCGCGCGAGGGGGCCGCGGTACCGGCGGCGGGTGGGCGCGGGGGCCGCCCACCCGGGGGATCAGCCCGCGTTGCGTTCGAAGACCAGGCGCAGCCCGGTGAGGGTGAGCCAGGGCTCGTGGACGTCGACGGTCTCGCACTCGCTGACCACCGTGCCCGCCAGGCCTCCTGTGGCGACCACCGTCACGTCGTCCGGGTTGTCGGTCAGTTCCGCGACCATGCGGTCCACGATGCCGTCGACCTGCCCGGCGAAGCCGAAGACGATCCCCGAGCGCAGCGCCTCCGTGGTGTTCTTGGCGATGGCCGAGCGCGGCCTGACGATCTCGACCATGTGCAGTTGGGCCCCCCGCCGGGACAGGGCGTCCACCGAGATGTCGATGCCCGGGGCGATGGCACCGCCCACGTACTCGCCCTTGGAGCTGACGGCGTCGAAGGTGGTCGCGGTCCCGAAGTCCACCACCACGCTGGGCCCCCCGTAGAGGTGGCTGGCGGCCAGCGCGTTGATGATCCGGTCGCTGCCCACCTCCTTGGGGTTGTCCATCCGGATCGGCACGCCCGTCTTCACCCCCGGTTCGACGATCACCGCGGGCAGGTCCCCGAAGTGGCGGCGGAACATGTCCCGCATCTCGTGCTGGACGGAGGGGACCGAGCAGCACATGGCGATGCCGTCGACCTCGCTCGGGTCGTTCAGGGAGCTGCCGTCGATGAGCCCGCGCAGGACCACCGCCCATTCGTCGGCGGTGCGTCTGGTGTCGGTTCCCACTCTCCAGTGTTCGAGAAGGTCGTCGGAGTCGAAGAGACCGAAGACCGTCTCGGAGTTGCCGACGTCGATCGCGAGCAGCATTCTGGGGGCCTCACTGGTCGAATTGGTGTGTACCCAAGGAATCCTCCACCAAGAGGGCCCCTCACAACAGGTCGAGCGCGATATCCAGGGCCGGGCTGGAGTGGGTGAGCGCCCCGACCGCCAGGTAGTCGACCCCGGTGCGGGCGACGTCGGCGGCCACGTCCAGGGTGAGTCCGCCGCTGGACTCCAGGCGGGCGCGACCGTCCACGAGGGCCACGGCCTCGGTGAGCCGCTCCACGGGGAAGTTGTCCAGCAGGATCTCCTCGGCCCCGGCGGTCAGGGCGTCCTCGATCTGGTCGATCCGGTCCACCTCGACCTCCAGGGGCAGGTCCGGGAAGCGCGCGCGGATCGCGCGGACCGCCTCGGCCACTCCCCCGGCGGCGACCACGTGGTTGTCCTTGACCAGCCCGGCGTCACTGAGGCAGTAGCGGTGGTTGACCCCGCCGCCGCAGCGGACCGCGTACTTGTCGAGGGCGCGCAGCCCCGGCGTGGTCTTCCTACTGTCCCGGATCCGCGCCCCGGTACCGGCCACGGCGTCGACCCAGGTGCGTGTGGCGGTGGCGACGCCGGACATGTGGGTGAGCAGGTTCAGCGCGGTGCGCTCGGCGGTGAGCAGGTCGCGGGTGCGGGCGGTGACGGTCATGAGCACGTCGCCGCGTTTGACGGAGTCGCCGTCCCGCGCCACCCGCGTGACGTCCACCGCGCCCTCGGCCACCATCCAGAAGACGAGCTCCGCAAGGGGGAGCCCGCTCACCGTGCCGTGGGCTCGCGCCACCACGTGGGCGGTGCGGACCTGGTCGGCGGGGATGGTCGCCACGGTGGTGACGTCGATCCGGGGACCGGCGGTGAGGTCCTCCGCCAGGGCGCGGCGGACGGTGTCCACGTGGGACTGGTGCGGGGCGGTCCACGGGAGGGTGAACTCCGCGCGCGCCTCCGGTGAGGGGTCGGGCTGGGCCAGGGGGAACGCGATGGCGTCGAGCTCGCTCACGAGGGCGGGTGGCAGCTCGGGCTCCCGGATCTCGTCGGTGGTCACGATCGTGTCCCCTTCCAGTCGGACGACCACGGGCCGCACGCGCAGCTCGGGTCGGGGTTCGGGTGTGTCGGCGCGCTGGTGCGCGCCCCGGCTCTCGGTGCGGTGCAGCGCGGCGGCGGCCACGAGGCGCGCCACGGTGAGCAGGTTGGTGGCCTCCCACGCGGCGACGCCGGGGGCGACACGCGAGGTGGGGGCGGCCAGGGCGTCGAGCCGGTCGACCAGTGCGGCCAGGCCCTCGCCGGTGCGCAGGACACCGGCGTCGCGGGACATCAGGGCACGGACCGTGGCGACGGTGGACGGGTCGGCCAGCGGCGCGGTCGCTCCGGTGGCCCGCGCGGACTCCGTGCTCCGCCTCTCCTCCCTGGCCAGACGGGTGGCGATCCGGTCGGCGTAGACCAGGCCCTCCAGGAGGGAGTTGGAGGCCAGACGGTTGGCCCCGTGCACGCCGGTGCGGGCGACCTCCCCCACCGCCCACAGGCCGGGGACCCCGGTGCGGCCGTCGATGTCGACCTCGACCCCGCCCGAGGCGTAGTGCGCGGCCGGGGCCACCGGGACGACCTGGGTGAGCGGGTCGATCCCGTGGGAGCGGCAGGAGGCCAGGATGGTCGGGAAGCGGCGCTCCCAGGTGGCCCGGCCGAAGTGGCGGGTCTCCAGGTAGACGTGGTCGGTGTCCTGTTCGGCCATGGTCCGGGCGATGGTGCGGGCCACGACGTCGCGGGGGGCCAGGTCACCGAGCTCGTGCACCCCCTCCATGATGCGGTGGCCCTCGGCGTCCACGAGGTAGGCGCCCTCGCCGCGCAGGGCCTCGGAGACCAGGGGCTGGCGTCCGCGCGCGTCCGGTCCGAGCCAGAGCACGGTCGGGTGGAACTGGATGAACTCCAGGTCGCGCAGGCGGGCCCCGGCACGGGCGGCCAGCGCGAGGCCGTCGCCCGTGGACACGGTCGGGTTGGTGGTGGCCGCGAAGACCTGGCCCATCCCCCCGGTGGCCAATACCAACGCGGGCGCCAGGACGGCGCCGACGCCGTCGCGTTCCCCCTCACCCATGACGTGCAGGGTGGCGCCGAGCACCGCTCCGTTCTCCGGATCGCGCAGGGCGTCGAGGGCCACGGCGTGTTCGACGACCTCGATCCGTTCCTCGGACAGGACCGCATGGACCAGGGCGCGCTGGATCTCGGCTCCGGTGGCGTCGCCGCCCGCGTGGGCCACCCGGTCGGCGCGGTGCCCGCCCTCACGGGTCAGGGAGAGGCTCCCGTCGTCGTCCCGGTCGAACTCGGCGCCGAGGGAGATGAGCCAGCGCAGCGCGTCGGGCCCCTCGGTGGCCAGGACGTGCACCGCGTGGGGGTCGCACATCCCGGCACCGGCCAGGAGGGTGTCGACCATGTGGGCGACCGGACCGTCCTCGGGGGCCATCGCCGCCGCGATGCCGCCCTGGGCGTAGGCCGTGGATCCGGTGGAGAGCCGGTCCTTGGTGACCAGGACGACCCGGCCCGTGTCGGTTCGGCGGACGTAGCGCAGCGCGGTGCTCAGACCGGCGATGCCCGAGCCCACCACGGCGACGTCGGCGTGGACGGTCCACCCCGGTTCGGGGGCCTCGACACGGGTCTGTCTGGCAGGTGTCATCTGGGGGTCTCTCCTGGGGCGGTGGAGCAGTGCGGCGGGACGGTCACGACGGGAGGCCCACCGTCACGTTGTCGATGAGCCGGGTCCGGCCCACCCGGGCGGCGACGGCCAGGACGGCGTCGCCCCGGTGGTCGTCGGCGGCGTCAGCGAAGGTCGCCGGGTCGACCAGGGCGAGGTAGTCGAGTTCGACCGGCGGGGTGGCCCGGGCCGCCTCGTCCAGCACGGCGCGGGCGGCCGCGCGGACGGCGTCGGCTCCCCCGGGCGCGGCGTCGGCGCCCGCGCGGAGGGCGCGGGAGAGGTGGAGGGCGCTGGCGCGGTCCCGCTCGGTGAGGTAGACGTTGCGGCTGGAGGAGGCCAGGCCGTCGGACTCGCGGAGGGTCGGGGCGCCGACGATCTCCACGGGGAGGTCGAGGTCCGCGACCATGCGGCGGACCAGGGCGATCTGCTGCGCGTCCTTGGCCCCGAAGAGCGCCAGGTCCGGGCGGACCAGCTGGAACAGCTTGGTGACCACCGTGAGGACACCGGTGAAGTGGCCGGGGCGGGAGGCGCCCTCCAGGCGTTCCCCCATGGTCCCGGCGTCGACGGTGACCATCTGCGGACGCGGGTACATGGTGGCGGTCTCGGGTGCGAAGACCACGTCCACACCCTCCTCGGCGCACAGCCGGGTGTCTCCGGGCAGGTCACGCGGGTACTGGTCCAGGTCCTCGTTCGGGCCGAACTGGAGCGGGTTGACGAAGATGCTGACCACGACGGTGTCGGCGCGTTCGCGGGCCAGCCGCATGAGGCTGCGGTGGCCCCCGTGGAGGGCGCCCATGGTGGGGACCAATCCGACCCGGCCCGCGTCGGTCAGGGCGCGGCGCAGTTCCTCCGGGGTGCGGACGACGAGTGGACCGGTGGCGCGGTCGCGCCGGACGGGATCGGTCATGGTTCTCCTTCGTGGTCTGCCGGGGCCGCGTCGGGTCCGGGGCGGTGCCGGTGTCCGTGCGTGTGCCGGTGGACGTCGTGGAAGCGGTGGCGCGTCAATGTGCGCGGGGAACCCTCGTGGCCGGAGGGCCGTGCCTCGGGATCCAGGGCCCGGTTGACGGCCGCCGCCGGGACGGTCAGCGCCGGAGGACGTCCAGCAGTCGGGCGGCGTCCTCGGGCTTGAGCATCCCGGCGTTGATGGCGCGGTCGGCGGTGAGGCGGGCCAGTTCGACGTAGCTGGCCACGCTCTCGGGGGCGTGCTCGCGCAGCTGCTCGACGTGTCCGGCCACGGTCCCGGCGTCGCCGCGCAGGACCGGCCCGCTCAGGCCGTGGATCCCCAGGCGCAGGGCGTTGTCCAGGGCCGCGCTGAGCATGGGGGCGAGCATCCGGGCGGGTTCGGGCACCCCGGCTGCGGAGAGCAGCGAGGCGCTGTCAGCGACCAGCGTGACCAGGTGGTTCGCCCCGCCCGCGAGGGCCGCGTGGTAGAGGGTGCGCCTGTCCTCCGCGATCCACACCGGTTCGGCGCCCATCTCGACCACGAGGGCCTCCGCGATGGGCCGGAGCTGTTCCGGCGCGGTCACGCCGAAGGCGCAGTTGGCGAGCCGTTCGACGTCCTCGTCGCGACCGGTGAAGGTCATGGCCGGGTGCAGGGCGAGCGGGAGGGCGCCGACGACGGTGGCGGGCGCGAGGATCCCGTAGCCGTGGGCGCCGCTCGCGTGGACGAGGATCTTGCCGCGCAGGTCGGTCCCGGTCGCGGCCAGGCCCTCGACGAGGTCGGGGAGCGCGTCGTCGGGAACGGTGAGCAGGACGAGGTCGCTGGCCTCGGCCACCCGGGCCGGTTCGAGGACGCGCGCGCCGGGCAGCCGTTCCTCGACGCGGGTCCGTGAGGCGTCGGAGACCGCCGACGCGGCCACGACCCTGTGCCCGGCCCGGGCCAGGGCGACGCCCAGGACGGAGCCGACCCGGCCCGCCCCGATCACGCCGACGCGCAGGCGGGCGGGGCGCCCCTCGGTCGTCTCCATCAATCGTGTCCCCTCGTGGTCCGGTGCGTCCGCTTCATCCGCACCGTGCTCTGAGCACACGATAGCCCTCCGGGACCGCTGACCAGCCGCCCCGCCCCCGGGGTGGGGACGGGGCGGAGGAGCGGCGGGGAGAGGGGGCGGGTGAGGGCACCCGCCCCACGGGATCAGTTCTGGATGATGACTCCGGAGTTGAAGCAGGAGCCCAGGGACTGGCCGAGGACGGCGTTGGAGTTGCCGCAGCCCTCGTTCTCGGCCTCCAGGTCCTTGATGTAGGAGATGTTGCCGCTGGCGTTGGAGTGGTGCGGGGTCCAGGGTCCGTGCGCCGCGGCGGGGGCGGCGGAGAGGAGGACTCCGGCGGAGGCGAGGAGCACGGCACCGGTGGCGAGCGTCTTCTTCAGCACTTCTTGTCTCCTTCAATGTCCGGACGGGGGGCCGTCCGGACTCGCAGTGACCCTTCGGTGGCGCCCGGGGGCGTCGAGAAAGAAGTTATCGACGCACGGCTCTCGTGAACATGGCCTGAGCTGCATTGATCACAGGGGATCGGCTGGCGTTGACACTGGGTGACGGGACGTCCCGGCGTCGATCGGGACAAAGGAGGGGACTTCGGCCTCCACGGCGTGCGCGCAGCGTGACGGGGGTTCGGGGTTGCAGTCAGACACCAACCCCGGTTCCGGGCGCGCACCACGGCCCCGCGCGGACTCCGGGCACACGAAAGGGCGCCACTCCGTCGTCACGGAGTGGCGCCCCTGCGCGGAAAGCTCGCTGGCCCTGGGCCGGGTCGGATCGGTCGGGACGTCGCCGACCGGACACCCCCGCCCGGGCGGGCCGGGAGGTCAGTCCGGCACTTAGTTCTTGACGACCGCGCCGGAGCCGGTGCAGTTGGCACCGGAGACGCCCAGGATGGAGATCGCGTTGCCGCAGACGTTGATCGGCGCGTCGACATCCGCCACGAGCTGGTTGCCGCTCAGGATGCCGCCGTTGCCGGAGGTGAAGACGTTGCTGTTGGCCATGGCAGGAGTGCCGGCGAACAGGACGCTG
Source organism: Nocardiopsis eucommiae (assembly GCF_965344335.1). Lineage (NCBI taxonomy): Bacteria > Bacillati > Actinomycetota > Actinomycetes > Streptosporangiales > Nocardiopsidaceae > Nocardiopsis > Nocardiopsis eucommiae. Next base: position 122,945 of record NZ_CBDRIY010000005.1, on the reverse strand, counting down.
CCAGCGGCAGCGGCGATGGCCGTGGCGGCGAGAGCCTTCTTCAGCATGTGTTTTCTCCCGTCAGACCGGCGAGCGGGGGCGCCAACCGGTCGATAACGTTGACGATGTGTATGACAGTGAACACTCAACGTGTTCACCACTATTTAGCCATACTCCGTCGCGCTCCGTGGCCAGAACACGAAAGAGTTTTCCGGTCCTGACCTGGAAGTATCACCATGAGTGAGAAGACATGTCGGACATGCAACCCCGAACCACAGCCTCTGCGGCCCCATAATGTGACACACGTCACTCTGGCGCCCCGGGGGTGTCACCGCCCGAACCCGCCGATTTCTCACCCTTGTCCCCGCTGTTGGTCGAGTCTCCGTGCATGGTCGCCCGGGTGGCCCACCGTTCCGTTCCCGCCGAGGGCACTCTCGCGCGCCTTCCGTTCTCCACCAGGACGTCCAGGAAGCGGCGCCCCTCCCCCGCCTCGCGGTCGGCGGCCCGCGCCGTGACCGGCCCCGGAGGCGTGTCCACGTCCACGGTGACCCGGCCCCTCAGCTGCGCGACCGGACCGGCCGAGAGCCGCAGCGCCTGCATCCGCTCCACCGGCACGATCTCGGTCACCCGGCACAGGAGCCCGCGCACACTCACGAACAACCGCTCGTCCACCCCCACCGCCTGCGGCAACAGGACACGGTTGTCCACCAACGGCACCAGCGCCGCCTCGCTCTCCGGGAACACCTCGTTCACCAGAGCGAACGCCCTCCCCCGGGGCGCCACCGGAAGCAGTGCCGTCGAGTCTGCCTGGCGCGCGCCCGCGTAGCCCGCCACCGTCGCCTCGACCCGGGCCACCCCGAGCGCCCGCCACAGCAGCGGCTCCACCACGCGCACGGCCTGCACCCGGCCGGGCGGGACCGTCTGCATGCGCCGCTGGAACATCCCGTAACGCAGCCTCAGCCCGTCCGAGGACGACGAAGCGTAGAAGTCCGTGTACCGCGCCAGCGGGCCCCAGTAGTAGCGCAGCAGCCCGAGGACGAGCGGGACGGCCCCGGCCAGCGCTCCGGGTTCGAGGAAGACCACGAACGCGGTGAGCAGCAGGAGCAGCAGGACGAACGAGAGCAGCACCGGCACGCGGAACGTCAACGCGCCCAGGAGCAGGAGGAAGGGGAGCCGGTAGAAGGGCCACTCGGGCGCCTCGGGGGCACGGCCCGAGAGTCCGGCGGCGTGCGCCAGCACCGCCACGCGCATCCGCTCGGCCACCTTCCACCGCAGGCAGCGCAACCGGATGGCGCTCCCGTCACCGCCGGCCAGCTCGACCCTGAGCTCCGCGAGGCCGAACACCTGCATCAGCAGCGGTCGCACCACGTCCACCGCCTGGAGGCGGCTCAGCGGGATCTCCCGCGAGCTGCGCAGGAGCAGCCCGCTGTGTACCACCAGATGGTCCTCCCTCAGTCCGAAGGAGCCGTACCACCACGCGGGCAGCGCGTAGGCGAGGGAGCCGAACACCACGGCCACGGTCAGCACGAACACCCACGCGAGCCCGAACTGGCTGAGGATCGGGCCGACCAGCGCCACGAAGACCAGGGTGACCCCGATGACCTGGAGCGGGATGATCAGCCAGTGTGAGCGGAACACCCCCCTGGTGACGTCGTCGGCCGGATCACGCCGCCGGGGCGGTGCCGGGGGACCCCAGGCCGGGCGCGGCGGCAGCACCGCCGGGCCCCAGGAGGGCGGCGGAGGCGGTCCGGGTCGGTGCGGCCCCCGCGACCACGGGCCCGGCTGCGGTCGTCCGTGCACTTACAACCCCGTGGAGAAGGTCTCGCTGCGCGCCGCGAGGCGGTCGCGCATCTGGACTGCGTCGGCCAGCGGAAGCCCCACCACCCGTGTGTCCGCCGTGCTCGCGGCGGTGCGCACCCGCACGGTCGCGATCCCCAGCGCCTGTTCGAGCAGGTCCGTCGTGACGTCCACGACCTGCATCCGGCCGTAGGGGACGACCACCAGCTGACGGACCAGCACTCCGTAGGTGAGGTACAGCTCGGCGGCCCCCTCGACGTAGCCCCAGGAGCGCTGGAAGCGCCCGGCCAGCAGCCACAGCACGACGGCGGCCACCAGGACCAGCACCGCCCAGACCACGGCCGGCCACGGTCCACGCCACAGGAACAGGAGCAGGGACCCGACCGCGCCGACGGCCAGACAGCCCGCGGCCGTCACCAGGCGGCGGTACCAGGCCAGCGCGACCGGAACCCGGGACCAGTCGGTGCCCCCGGGCGCCGCGAAGGCGTCGTCCACGGGGCGAGGGGGCGGTGCGGCGCCCTCCGGCGTCGGCGGTGTCGGTTCACTGGTGTCCACGGGCTCAGTCAATCATCAGCGGGCCGTGCCCGCCCGAAACGGCTCGGCCGTAACCCGGAGTCGACCGCGTTCCACCCCGTTCCGGGCGGGACGGCACGTCCTAGGCGAGCCCCGGTGGGTCGTTCCGGTCCTCGTCCTCGTCCTCGGGCACCCGGCAGGCGTGCTCCAGGTAGAGCGCGGCGGCGAGCAGCAGACCGGCGGCGAACGCCGTGCCCAGGGCGATCAGGAACACCTCGCGGTGGCTGGGCAGCTCCAGCCGCCCCGTGACGGACAGCGCCGTCCCGGCGAAGTACCCGGCGGCCAGCGAGGCGAACAGCGCGCTGGCCTTGGCCAGCGCCAGCAGACGGGCCGCGCTCAGCGGCTCCATCGGCTCGGTCCCGGGCGCCCGGCGGACCCGGCGCGCGGTCCGCCCTGCGGTGAACCCCTCCGCAAGGGCGAGCAGCACCAGGGTCGGGATCGCCGACCACGGCATCAGGGGCAGACCGCTCACCGAGTTGGCGACGAGCAACCCCGCCAGCGCCCCGAGGAGCGCCAGCAGGGTGGGGACGCGCCACCCGGTCGGGGCGAGCGTGCCCCCGCCCTCACCCGACACGTCCGGCCTCCCCGGGCAGCCGGAGCCGCAGGTCCTCCCGGACGGTCAGCTCCTGTTCCCCCTCGGTGTCGGCCTCCTCCACCCCGGCCAGCAGGGTGGCGACCGGGGCCCGGCCGGGCAGGACCGCGCCGGGGTCCGTGTCCAGCCAGGGCCGCAGCACGAACGCGCGCAGGTGCGCGCGCGGATGCGGGAGGGTCAGCTCCGGGTCGTCGTCGGTCACGTCCCCGAAGGCGATCACGTCCACGTCCAGGGTGCGCGGCCCCCACCGGACCTCGCGGACCCGCTCGAAGGCGCGCTCGGCGGAACGGGCCAGCTCCAGCAGGTCCTTGGGGCCGACGGTGGCGTCCACGACCAGGACCGCGTTGAGGAACGCGCCCTGGTCGGGCCCGCCCACCGGAGCGGTCTCGTAGACCGGGGAGACCGTCACCGGGGTGACGCCCTCCCCCGCCGAGAGCAGGTCCACCGCGCCCTGGAGGGTGGCCCTGCGGTCCCCGAGGTTGGACCCCAGGGAGAGCACGGCCCGCGTCGCCGGGCTCACCACGGGCCCCTCCGCCCCCGGGTGACGGTGACCGCCACGTCCGCGAACTCGTGCTCGATGGGCGCCGACGGCTTGTGCACCGTCAGTTCCACCCCCTCCACCAGGGACTCGGCCAGGCACACCCCGGCCAGGCGCTCGGCCAGGGTCTCGATCAGGTTCACCGGCTCGCCGGTGACCACCGCGACCAGCCGGTCGGCCAGCTCGCCGTAGTGCACCGTGTCGCGGACGTCGTCGCTGGCCGCGGCGGGGGAGGTGTCCAGGTACAGCACGGCGTCCACGACGAAGTCCTGCCCGTCGCGACGCTCGAAGTCGAACACCCCGTGGTGGCCCCGGGCCCGCAGGCCGCGGAGCTCGACGCGGTCCCGCATCAGTCCTCGGCCTCCGCCTCGTCGTCGTCCTCCATCAGCACCGGGGAGGCGTGGTGCGACCACAGCCGCCACCCCTGTTCGGTGTCCACGAACAGGTTGGTGGTGACCACCTGACCGCCCGCGACGAACCCGGGGCTGCCGTCCTCCGCCGTCAGCACGTTCTCCTCGCACGTCACCATGGCGATGTCCCCGCCCACCCCGATGTGCGTCTCGGTGAGCACGTACTGGATGTAGGTGACGTTGGCCATGATCAGTGACCACGCGCGCATGATCTCGGTACGGCCGCGCAGGAGCGGCCACCCGGGGTTGACGCACACCAGGTCGGGGGCCTCGTGCTCCTCCGCCCACACGGTGCGCATCAGGTCGATGTCGCCGTTCTCGATGGCGCTGTAGAACTGCGCGTTGGCCTCGCCCACGCGCTCCATGACCTCCTGGCGGGACTTCACGCGTCACCCCGGTCCACGGTCCGGTCCCGGCCCTCGGCGAGGCTGGCCCCGCCGTCGGCCCAGGCCGCCGCCACGCGCACGGCGTCGGCGTTCGGACGGACGTCGTGCACCCGGACCGCCCAGGCGCCGCGGTCGGCGGACAGGGTGGTCACGGCCGCGGTGGCCGCGTCGCACCCGACGAAGGGGCGGTCCTCGCCCTTGGCGTCTCCGAGCAGGCGGCTGAGGAAGCGTTTGCGTGAACCCGCCACGAGGACGGGCCGGCCCAGTTCGTGGAACCGGTCGAGGTTCTGGAGCAGCGCCCAGTTGTGCGCCTGTTCGGGACGCTTGGAGAATCCCAGACCCGGGTCCAGAACGATCTGGCCGGGGTCGACACCTGCACTGATCATGGCCTCCATACGGTCGCGGAGCTCATCGAGGACCTCCTGGACGACATCCGTGTACACGGCACGGCTCTGCATGTCATGACTATGCCCACGCCAGTGCATCAACACGTAGGCGACACCGGAAGAAGCGACGAGTCGCGCCATCTCGGGGTCCGCGAGACCGCCGCTGACGTCGTTGACCAGTACCGCACCGGCGTCGACCGCGCTCGCGGCGACCTCGGCCCGCATCGTGTCCACACTGACCGCGATCCCGCGCGAGGCGAGTTCGCGCACCACCGGTTCCACACGGCGCAGCTCCTCGGGGGCCGAGACCCGTTGGGCTCCGGGGCGGGTGGACTCACCGCCCACGTCGACGATGTCCGCGCCCTCCTCCACGAGGTGCAGACCGTGTTCGATCGCGCGCTCGGGGTCGAACCAGGACCCGCCGTCGGAGAAGGAGTCGGGGGTGACGTTCACGACCCCCATGACCAGGCACCGCCCGCGGTCGGGCAGCCCTGGAAGTGTGTGTTTCGGCGCCATGCGCATCACCCTACGCGTACGCCGAGGGGCCGGGGGCACACGGCCCCCGGCCCCTCGGCCGGTGGTGTCGGGGTCCGGACCGGGCGCCGCCCGCGGACGGCGTCAGCGCTGGTCGAGAATGAGGCTCATGACCTCGGAACGGGTGCGGTCGCTGCTGCGGAAGATGCCCCGCACGGCGGAGGTGACCGTCTTCGCGCCGGGCTTGCGCACCCCGCGCATGGTCATGCACAGGTGTTCGGCCTCGACCACCACTATCACCCCGCGCGGGTCGAGGTGCTCCATGATGGCGTCCGCGACCTGCCCGGTGAGGCGCTCCTGCACCTGCGGGCGCCGGGCGTAGACGTCCACGAGGCGGGCGAACTTGCTCAGCCCGGTGATCCGGCCGTGCGGGCCCGGGATGTAGCCCACGTGCGCCACGCCGAAGAACGGCACCAGGTGGTGTTCGCAGGTCGAGTACAGCTCGATGTCCTTGACCAGGACCATTTCCTCGTGGTCGGCCTCGAAGACCGTGGTGAGGACGTCACCGGGCTTCTGACCCAGACCGGAGAACTGCTCCTCGTAGGCCCGGGCGACCCGCTCGGGAGTCTTGGCGAGGCCGTCGCGGTCGGGGTCCTCCCCGATGGCGATGAGGATCTCCCGAACCGCGTGCTCGATGCGCTCGCGGTCCACGGGTCTGGCGGGCAGGTCCGAGCTCACTCCTGGTCTCCTTCTGTGGTGGTCGGCCCCGGGTGCTGACCGTTGCTGGACGGACTCTGGACGTCGGCGCCGTTCAGCGCGGCCAGCTCCTTCTTGGAGCGGACCGGGGGGCGGCTGGAGGGCTGGCGCTTGCCGTAGCCCGTGTAGGAACCGCGGGCGGGCCGCTTGACGACCGGCTCGAAGACCTCCAGCACCTGGCTCTTGGTGAGCGTCTCCTTCTCGAGGAGCTGCACGACCAGCTCGTCGAGCACGTCGCGGTACTCGACGAGGACCTCGTAGGCCTCGTCGTGCGCGGACTCGATGAGGCGGCGCACCTCCTCGTCGATGAGGGAGGCGATCTCCTCGGAGTACTCGCGGGCGTGGGACATCTCGCGGCCCAGGAACGGCTCGGTGTTGCCGGAGCCGAACTTGCGGGCGCCCAGGCGCTCGCTCATGCCGTACTCGGTGACCATGTTGCGGGCCAGGCTGGTGGCCTTGTCGATGTCGTTCCCGGCACCCGTGGTGGGCTCGTGGAAGACCAGCTCCTCGGCGGCACGGCCGCCGAGCATCATGGCCAGCTGGTCCATCATCTGCGAGCGGGAGGTGAGGAACTTGTCCTCGGTCGGCACCGACATCGTGTAGCCGAGGGCACGGCCGCGCGGCAGGATCGTGATCTTGTGGACCGGGTCGGCGTTGGGCAGCGCGTGGCCCACCAGGGCGTGGCCGCCCTCGTGGTAGGCGATGACCTTCTTCTCGCGGTCCGACATCACGCGGGTCTTGCGCTCCGGACCGGCCATCACGCGCTCGATGGCCTCCTCGAGGACCGCGTGGGTGATGACCTTGCTGTCCGCGCGCGCCGACAGCAGCGCGCCCTCGTTGATGACGTTGGCCAGGTCGGCGCCGGTCATCCCGGAGGTCTGGCGGGCGATGACGGTGAAGTCGACGTCCTCGCTCATCGGCTTGCCCTTGGCGTGCACGGCGAGGATGTCCTTGCGACCGTCCATGTCCGGGCGGTCCACGACGACCTGGCGGTCGAAGCGGCCCGGGCGCAGCAGCGCGGGGTCGAGGATGTCGGGGCGGTTGGTGGCGGCGATCAGGATGACGCCGCCCTTGACGTCGAAGCCGTCCATCTCGACCAGCATCTGGTTGAGGGTCTGCTCGCGCTCGTCGTGCCCGCCGCCCATACCGGCGCCGCGGTGGCGGCCGACGGCGTCGATCTCGTCGATGAAGATGATCGCGGGGGCGTTGGCCTTGGCCTGCTCGAAGAGGTCGCGCACACGCGAGGCGCCCACACCGACGAACATCTCGACGAAGTCCGAACCGGAGATGGAGTAGAACGGCACCCCGGCCTCACCGGCGACCGCGCGGGCCAGGAGGGTCTTGCCGGTTCCGGGCGGGCCCATGAGCAGGACGCCCTTGGGGATCTTCGCCCCCATCGACTGGAACTTCTCCGGGCTCTGGAGGAACTCCTTGATCTCGTGGAGCTCCTCGATGGCCTCGTCCGCACCGGCCACGTCCTCGAAGGTGTTCTTCGGGGTGTCCTTGGTGATGAGCTTGGCCTTGGACTTGCCGAACTGCATGACCCGGGAGCCGCCGCCCTGCATCTGGCTGAAGATGAACCAGAAGATGACGATGATGATGATCAGCGGCAGGAGGCTGAACAGGGCCGTGGTCCAGATCGGTGTGGTCGCCACCGAGACCTCGTAGGCCTTCAGGTTCCCGTCGGGGTTCTCACTGGACTCCTGGAGCATGTCGGCCAGCTGGAGGCCCTGCCCCTCGACCCAGTACGCCTCGAGGATGTCCTCGTCGACCGTGGTCAGTCGGATGCGCTGGTCGCGGTCGACGATCTCGGCGTTGTCCACCTTGTCCTGCTCGATGAGCTGGTAGACCGTCGAGATGTCCGCTTCCTCGGGCTGGGGACCGGCGCCCACGTCGAACACGCGGAAGCCGATGACGAGCATGAGGGCGACAGCCAGGATCCAGATCCACGGGCCGCGGAAAAAACGCTTCAGATTCATGTGAGCGGAACCCTGTCGGGTCCGTCCCTCCTGACCAGGCCGCCCGCCCCAGAGGAGATTCCGAAGCAGGACCTATCGGACACGTGCTCCCTGCGATGACGCCGGGATATTCGACGGTACACCTCGCCGTGCGGAGCGGGCACACCGCTCGCGCCGGTGACGGGTCCGTCATGAACGCAACGACGGTGACCCGCTCCGTTGTTCCCGCGACCGCCGCCGCGCGGAGCCCGCGCGGCGGCGCCGAACGCTACTTCTCGTAGACGTGCGGGGCGAGGGTGCCGATGAACGGCAGGTTCCGGTACTTCTCCGCGTAGTCGAGCCCGTAGCCGATGATGAACTCGTTGGGCAGGTCGAAGCCGATGTACTTGACGTCGAGGTCGACGTCGAAGGCCAGGGGCTTGCGGACCATGGTGCAGATCTCCACGGACCGGGGGCCGCGCGACTTCAGGTTGCCCACCAGCCAGGAGAGGGTCAGCCCGGAGTCGATGACGTCCTCGACGATCAGGACGTCGCGGTCCTTGATGTCGGTCTCCAGGTCCTTGAGGATGCGCACGACACCCGAGGAGGTGGTCCCGGCCCCGTAGGAGGACACCGCCATCCAGTCCATGGAGACGGGGTTGTGCAGCGCCCGCGCCAGGTCGGCCATGACCATGACGGCGCCCTTGAGCACGCCGACGATCAGCAGGTCCCGGCCCTCGTAGTCGGCGTCGATCCGCGCCCCCAGCTCGGCCAGGCGCGCCCTGATCTCTTCCTCGGTGACCAGGACCTTCTCCAGGTCCTCGCCCATGTCCTTAGCGTCCACGCTCACGTCCTCGCTGCTGGGTTCCCCGTTTGCGGCAACCAGGATAAACGTGCCGAACGAGGTCACGGTGCCCGGAGGGTCGCCCCGGACCCGGGGCACGGTGTCCGGTTCAGCGCCCGAAGACGATCCGACCAGCGCTCCGACGTCCCCGAACCCCGCCGGGGAGGTCGATGTGGGCCTGTCCGCGCCATTCGGTGACGAGGCGATCCAGCTCACGTACGTGACGTGCGTTCAGTGCGCTGGCCGGGCACCCCGATTCGAGGGCGGCACGACGGAGCACACGGGAGCGCAGCGAGGGTTCGGCCCCCTCCAGGGGTGCGACGGCCAGTCCCGTGCCCTCCCGGGCGCGCTCGTGCAGGGCGTCCGCGAGCGCGTCCAGGGTGTCGGCGTCCGCGCGCAGCAGGGTGGCGGTCCTGGCCAGCGCGGCCGCGATCCCCGGCCCCAGGGCCGCCTCCAGTGCGGGCAGGGCCTCGTGGCGCACCCGGGAGCGGGCGAAGCGCGGGTCGTGGTTGTGCGGGTCCTCCCACGGGCTCAGCCCCGTCAGGGCGCACGCCTCGCGGACGGTGGCGCGGTCCAGGTCCAGCAGGGGACGCAGGTAGGCGCCGGTGCGCCGGGCCATCCCGGCGAGGGACCGGGCCCCCGACCCCCGGGCCAGCCCGAGCAGGACCGTCTCCGCCTGGTCGTCCAGGGTGTGGCCGAGCAGGACCACGGCCGGACCGAATGCGTCGACCACCCCGTCCAGGGCGTCGTAGCGGGCCCGACGAGCCGCCGCCTCGGGTCCCCCCGCCCCGTCGACCCGCACGGTGACCGCCCGCACCGGGTCCAGCCCGAGCCAGGACATGATCCCGGCCACGGCCCCGGCCCGTTCGTCCGAACCCTCCTGGAGCCCGTGGTCGACGGTGACGCCGCCCGCGCGCACCCCCATCCGGGGCGCCTCGAAGGCCAGCGCACCGGCCAGGGCGAGGGAGTCGGCGCCGCCGCTGCACGCGACCAGGGCGGTCGTCCCCTCGGGCAGCTCGGACAGCGCCCGCCGGACCGCCGAGCGGACGGCGGCCACGGCGGGGGGCGGTCCGCTCACTCGGTGATGGCGGCGGGGCGCACGACCCGTTCGATCCACTGCGAGGGGGCGCGGATCTCCTCCAGGGTGGGCAGCGTCTCGGGCGAGGTCCACACCCGGTTGAAGTCGGCCATCCCGACCTGCGCGACGACCTGCCTGACGAAGGCGGCCCCCTCCTCGTACTGCTTCATCTTGAGGTCCATGCCCAGCAGCTGGCGCATGATCCGGTCGAGGGGGTTGAGGGTCTCCCGCCGCTTCTGGAAGCGGGTGCGGATGGTCTCCACCGAGGGGACGACGTCCGGCCCCACGGCGTCCATCACGTAGTCGCCGTGGCCCTCGGCCAGGCTCATGACGGCGGTGACGCGGTCCATCAGAGCGCTCTGCTCCGGGGTCTGGAACGCGGTGAGGAGGTTGCTCTCGCCGCCCCGCACGGCGTCCGCCACGGCCTCGCCCGCCTGGCGCAGCCGGTCGATGAGGTCCGAGGCGTCCATCTCCGTGGACAGCAGGAGTTCCCGCATGAGGTCCTGGACGTGCCCGCGCAGCCACGGCGTGGCCGTGAACTGCATCCGGTGCGTCTCCTCGTGCAGGCAGACCCACAGGCGGAAGTCGCGCGGGTCGACACCCAGCTCCCGCTCGGTGTTGACGATGTTGGGCGCCACCAGGGTCAGGCGCCCGGTCGGCGCGTGGCCGTCGGGGTCCGGTGGCAGGAAGAGTTCGTACTGGCCGAGGACCCGCCCGGCCAGGTAGGACAGGACCGCCCCGAGCTGCACCCCGGTGATCCGCGAACCGACCGCGCTGGTCAGGTTCCCGGCCGGGCTGTTGTTCAGCCGGTCGGCGCCCATCTGTTCGAGTACGGGTTCGAGTACGACCCGAAACCCGTCGACGTTGGCTCGAATCCATCCCGGACGGTCGACGATGACCGCGGGCCCTGAGGGTTCGAGGGGGTTCATTCCGGTGAAGTCACGCACGTGCCCGGCCGCCACGGTGGACAGCTCGCGCAACTGCACCACGGCCTGCCGCGCGTCGGACAGGTCCACCTGCGGCCCAGGGCGCACGAGGCGGACACCGGTGTTGACGGCTACGTCCCAGTCGATAACAGTCACACCGCCAGCCTACCCATTTTGTTTTGGGCCTCCGCTTCGCTTCGGCCCGGGTTCGGCGCCTTTGCAGAGGGATTCTTCATCGTCGTCCACGCCTGGCTCGTTCCTCGCTGGCGGCTCGACTCCTCTTGCACTGTGCCTACTGAAACCCGGACTCTCCGGCGCTCGAACGGCCAACCCCAAGGGGATCCGGGCCACCACTCCGCCTCAGCCACGGTCGAGGAGCCGACCGCCCAGTTCAGCCCCGAGCGTGAGACCCGCGCAGGGCCCAAGGCCACAAGGGGGGTGCTTTCGTTCGGGCGCCGGCAGGGTTCTGGAGGTGCCGCAGGTGGGATCGCGAGGAACGAGCCATCACACCGCAGGCGCCGAAGGTTCCTGCCTTTCCGGGCGCCCGAACACGGGCCGAAGCGAAGCGGAGGCCCCAAACAACACTGCTCAGCCCGCCAAGCACACTTCCTCTAACCGCACCCGCACTGGCTGAGTGCCGCGGCCAGCGTGTCCATCTGGGGGCCGGTCGCGCCGGGGCTGTTGGCCATCAGGGCGAACACGAAGACGTTGCCCTCCTGGTCGTGGATGGTCCCGGCCAGGGTGCTGACGCCGTCCAGGGTTCCGGTCTTGCCCCGGACGAGGCCCGCCGCCGCGTGGGAGCTGCTGTGCTCGGAGTAGCGCCCGGCGAGGGTCCCGGTGGAGTGGGAGGTGGGCAGCCCGGTGATGGTGGCGTTGAGGCGCGGATCGTCGGCGGCGGTCTTGACCAGCTGGACCAGGGCTCGCGGCGTGATGCGGTTCTCGGTGCTCAGGCCGCTGTTGTCGGAGAGGCGGACCCCCTCGATGCCCAGGCTGTCCATGACCCGGTGGGTGGCGGCGGCGGCCCCCGCGTGGTCGGGCTCCTCGCCCAGTTCCAGGGCGGTGATCCGTCCCAGCGACTCGGCCATGTTGTTGTCGCTGGCGAGCATCATGAACTCGACCAGGGCGCTCATCGGCACGGAGTCCACGGAGGCGACGGGGTCGCCGGAGACGCCGGTCTCGGCTGGCGTGCCCTCGACGGTCAGTCCAACCTTCTCCAGCTGCTCCGCGAACACCTCGGCGGCGGCCAGCGGCGGGTTCGGGGAACGGGTGGACGTGTCGGGGTCCACCCGGCCTCCGTCGATCATCAGGGCGTGGATGGTGGCCGTGCTGCCCTCGGTGACGTAGTTGGGCTTCCACCCGGGGGCCGTGTCCGGGCCGGTGAAGAACGAGTCGTCGTAGCCGACGGTCACGGTGCCCAGGCCCAGGTCGTCGAGGGCGGCGGCGGTGTCCCCGGCCAGATCCTCCAGAGTGGCTACCTGCGGGTAGTCTGCGGAGTCGGCGGTCGTGGTCAGTGTCACGTCTCCCCCACCACGCAGCACCACACGGTTCTCCTCGGCGTCGAGGTAGGCCTCGGTCCGCAGCACGTGGTCGGGGCCGACGGTGTCCAGGACGGCGACGGCCGTGGCGATCTTCGTCGTCGACGCCGGGGTCACGGGGGTGTCCGCGTCGCGTTCGAAGAGCGTCTCTCCGGTCACGCCGTCCACGACGTAACCGGAGAGGCCCTCATCGAGCCCGGACGATGACATGGGATCATCAAGAATGTCCGCGATCCGAGCCGGGTCCGCCGGGGTCGGGGTCGTGGGTGCAACCGCCGCCACGCCGTCGGCGCGCGTGACGGGGTTGGGCACCGCCGCAAGCGGTCGCGCCTCGATCACGTCCAGGGCGACCAACCCGGTGATCAGCACGAATATGTTGAGCAGGGCCAGCGCGAGGAACGCCTCGCCTCGTACCCGTCGCACCCGGGGACCTGCCTTCCGTCGGTGTCGCGGCCTGACGTTGTAGTTATACGGCGACATTAGTCGCATTGGGAGCCGAGATCAGCATGGAATTCGACGTTACGATCGAGATCCCCAAGGGGGAGCGCAACAAGTACGAGGTGGACCACGAGACCGGTCGTATCCGTCTCGACCGCATGCTGTTCACCTCCACCACCTACCCCGCCGACTACGGCTTCGTCGAGGGGACGCTCGGTGAGGACGGCGACCCCCTGGACGCGCTTGTCCTGCTCAAGGCCCCGACGTTCCCGGGCTGCCTGATCCGGGCGCGCGCCATCGGCATGTTCCGGATGCGTGACGAGGCCGGCGGCGACGACAAGCTGCTGTGCGTCCCGGCGACGGACCCGCGCCAGGAGCACCTGCGTGACATTCACCACGTGAACGAGTTCGAGCGCCTCGAGATCGAGCACTTCTTCACCGTGTACAAGGACCTGGAGCCCGGCAAGTCCGTCGAGGGCGCCAGCTGGGTCGGCCGCCACGAGGCCGAGCAGGAGATCATCGCGTCGGTGAAGCGCGCGGAGGAGGCCGGTGTGCACGGCGACTCCTCGCACATCACCAACGAGGCCCCGTAACCGGAGTTCCGGTGTCTGCCAGGCCCGGCCGGGGTTTCCCGCCGGGCCTTCGTCGTGCCCGGGATCGGGAGGGGTCAGGTGGCCTTGGCGATCTGCGGCGCGTCCGTGCCCAGTTCACGGCCGGGGTCGCGGGTCAGCGCGTACCCGGCCAGGACGAGCACCAGCAGCGCGCACAGCAGGGCGATGACGAAGGACAGCCGGGGCAGCGGGCCGTCCGCGAGGGGTCCGGAACCCGGAGGCAGCGGGAAGCCGTCGCGGCCGAGGCGGTCCGCCCGGGCCGCGACGTGGCTGCGGTACCCGGCCAGCTCGGGTCTGCCGATGCCGTTCAGGACCCGTGCCGGGACGAGGTCGGTCCTCGCGGGCAGGGCCAGGGGGTGGGCGTCCCAGGCCCGGTGCGCGCGGTTGCTCTCCAGGTAGCGGGCGCACTCGGCCTCCGTCAGGGCGTGCAGCCACTCCCCCAGGCGCTCGGTGTCGGCCAGGCGCCCGGCGTGTGCGCGGGCGACGATGAGGGTGTCCCTGAGGACGACGTGCGCGGCGTCCCGGTCACGCAGGACCAGGATGCAGCGCCGGTACAGCTCGTCTCCGTACGCGTCGAGGAGCCTCGCGTAGGCGTCCGCGGTGTCGGCCCGGTCGAAGCGCAGGGCGTGCAGGAGGTCCCGGTCCGTCATAGACCTAGAATCTACGCCGCGCCCGGCCCACCGTCCCACGGCTCGCCGGACGACCGCCGCCCTCTCGCGGCCCCGGAACAGCTCCGACCTGCCCGGAAGGTGTTTCGTCGGGGCGAGTGTGACCTCAGTCCGAGGCGTCCCGCGGGTCGTCGCGGTCCTCGGGGGGATCGTCCCCCGGGTCGACGAACAGGAAGCCCGCGTAGCGGGATCGTGCCCACAGCAGCACGTGGGTGAGCGCGGTCAGGAAGGCGACCAGCAGCGCCGCACCGGGGCCCAGGAAACCGAGCGCCATCACACCGGCGGCGACCACCACGAGGGCACGCACCAGGACACGCGCCCACAGTCCCTGAGCCTCGGGGGTCAAGGCTGCCCTCTGGGGACGGACGGCTGCACGGCCACTCCTGTCACTACGGCTGTACTGGGGGATGGACTCCGGTTCGACGGACGCGCCGTGTTCTCGGGTTCCACATGTCACCACCACGGGACGCCGCCCGCAACACGTTCCGGGCGGACCGGTACGTGGTCCGACACGCACGATTCACGGCGTTCGCTTGACGCGCCACCGTCTTTGCTGGTCTCCTTACGTCCATGTATCCGCGCACCCGCACCGACGCCACGGCTCGTACGACCCCCTGGGTCTCCTGCCACCTGGCCCGTGCGGCGTGTCCGTGTTGTCGTCGCTGAGTCGAAGCCGAGGGGTCCGAGTCGACCGACCCCGCCCGACCAGTCCGTGAGCGGCCTCCGCCTTCCGGCGTGACCGGTCCGCGAACGAACTCCACCAGGGTGATTGTCCTCTCCGAACGTGCGTTCGGTGTGGGCGCCCCTGCCGCCCCGCGCCGTCCGGGGCCCATTGACGACACCCTCGCGGCCCCGGTCACCGGACCCGGTCGCGTACACGTGAAGGATCTTCCCACGATGCCCCAGCAGGTCCTGGCCACGACCGAGCACACTCCCCGCCCGCGCACCGCGTCCGTCTCCCTCGACGGGATCGGTGACGTGGTGGACGCCGGACGGACCTCCGGCTACGCCCACCTGGTGGAACGCCGTCTGCCCACCGTCGGCCAGCTGGTCACCGCGGCCCGCGGCGCCGCCGCCGCACTGGGCCGACCGACCCTGTGGCCGACCCGCAGGGGCCACTGGCAGCCCGCCCCGCGCAGCGCCCGCCGTCACGCGGGCGGTCGCCTCCGGGTGACCACGGTGGCCCTCGAACCGAACAGTTTCGTCCCGGGCCCGGCCCAGCGCTCCGACCGTCCGCACGGGATGGAGGTCCTGCACCTGGTCAGTGGGCGGGCCCACCTGATCACCTCCGGCCCCGACGGCCAGATGCGTTCGGCGGCGGAGCTGGCTCCCGGCCGGACCCGCGTGGTCGGCGGCGCCGACGGCTCCGTCCGGGGCCACCACCACCTGGTGAACACCGGTGACGAGGTCGCCGTCCTGGTCCGCGTGAGCGCCTGAGCACCCCGGCCCCGAGCGAGCGGGGCGGTGCGACCGTGCCCGGCGCGGAACCGGCGGATCGTCCCGGGACGGCCCGGACGGCTCTGGTACGGGGCCGTGTCCCGAGGGCTCACTCATCGCGGCCCCGATCCGGGGCCGCCGCGCGCAGGGCACCGTCCACGGCCTCGACCGCGCGCAGGACCTCGGCGGTGCGCCGCCCCTCCGCGAGGTAGGCGTTCATCACCTGGTCCAGCGCGTGCGGCGGGAGCTGGCCGCGTAGGTCCACGCGGGCCGTGCGGTACCCCTCCCGGGCCGCGTCCAGCGTCGCGGAGACGTACTGGCGGGCCAGGCGGGAGAGGGCCACGGGATGACGTCGCAGAACCCCGTGCAGCCGGTAGTCGGCGGGCACGTGGTCGAACAGCCACTCCAGGGCCGTCTGCTCGAAGGAGTCCGACCCGGGTGGGTGCACACTCGCGGGCCAGTCCGATGTCAGGGACTGATCGGGCATACCACACAGCATACCCGCTGTTCGAAAGTATGTTCGATGTCCACGGCTCCGAGATCGCGGAGCCCTCCGATCAGTCGGGGGTGTCGGCTTCTTCCTTCTCGGCCGTGCGCTTCTCCAGTTCCACCCGGATGGCCTGTTCGGCCGCGTCCACGGCGGCCCTGGCGGTGATCGCGTTGGTGTGTGCCCGGTCCAGTTCCTCCAGCAGGATGCAGTCGAACGCGACTCGCGCGTCGTGGATGGTGGCTTCCAGCTGACGTGACGCCTCTTCCAGACTCATGCTCCTTCCCTTCCCCAGAATCGGCCTTCTGCACACACTCGCCCCATGGGCCCCGTCACCCCTGTGCCTCGAACAGCGGCGGTGCCGGGTGGAGTGGCCCCCGGAACACCCGCGGGCGGCAGGGGCCGCCGGGCCGGGAGGGGCCCGACGGACCGTGGTCGACGGCACTCGACCCCGAGGGGGCGGAACCGCTTCGGAGGCGGGACGTCGGGGTAGGTCGTCACCGAAAACGCCGACCACCTGGGGGTCCCATGATCTACCTCGTCCTCGTCCTGCTCGCCGTCTGGCTGATCCTCGCCATCCTCGGCGTCGTGATCAAGGGGCTGTTCTGGTTGGCCGTGATCGGCGGTCTGCTGTTCGTCGCGACCGCCGTGTGGGGTTGGTTCCAGAACCGCCAGAGGATCTGAGGGTTCAGGACTCCAGCGCGGGCCGCTCCTCGCCGCCCAGACGCCGCACGACCCTGAGCGCGCCCGCCTCGTCACCGCCGAGGCGGGCGCGCACCACGCGGACCGCGTCCTCGGTGCGGCCCAGCGCGATCAGGTTGCGCACCCGGTCGCGGAGTTCGGCGGGCAGTGCGCCGGGGTCGCCCTGGACCGGGACGTACCCGCCCACGTGCGGGTCGGGCTCGGGCCTCGGGGGCGGCTCGGGCTCCGCGAGCGCCACGCGCGCCTCCATGTGGGCGAGAACGCTGCGCAGGGCGTAGGAGCCACCGCCGAGAACGACCACGGCGCCCAACAGGGCGAACAGCATGAACATCAGACTCATAACGCCCACCTACCCATACTTCGGACACAGCAGGCACAACACCCCTTCACGCGGAGTAATCATTCCGCCAAGCCGCGGTCCCCGTCCGGAAGGTCCTCGGGCAGCAGGGTCCGGAGCTCGGACACGTCGGGGTTGTCCCCCGCCAGCGCCGACGCCTCGATCCGTCCCGCCTGCCTGGTGAGGCTCGCCTCGAACAGCGCGCGCACCCCGTGCCCGTTGCCCTCGACGGTCCCCAACACCTCCGCGAGCGCCCACCGGGTCGCCTCCGGCACCAGGAGGTCGGCCCGCTCGGCCATCCCCACGAAGACGGCGGCCAGCTCCTCCCGATCGTGGGAGGGGAACTCCACCGTCCGGGAGAGCCGGGCGGCCAGTCCCGGGTGGTCCGCGAGGAAGCCGGTCGTCTCCCGCGCACGGCCGGACACGACCACCACGACCTCGTCCCGATGCTCCTCCATGAGCCTCAGCAGGGTGTCGACCACGTCCTGACCGACCCCGCGCCCACCGGAGAAATCCCTGTTCAGCACATCCGCGTCGGACAGGAACAGCAGGCCGCCGCGCGCCCGCTCGAACAGCGCGCGCGTCCGCCGCGCGACCCTCCCGGGCCCCCGCTGCCCCGGCGGGCCCACCAGGCTCCCCGGCGAGGCCTCCACCACGTGCCCCCGGGGCAGCACCCCCAGAGCGGCCAGCAGTTCGCCGTAGAGCCGGGCCACCGTGCTCTTCCCGGTTCCCGGGTCCCCCAGGAACACCAGGTGCCGCGCGGAGGGGGGCCGGCCCCCCTCCGTACGGGCCCGGCGCAGGAGCTCGGTCAGCCCCCTCACCTGGCGTTTGGCCTCGTCGAGCCCCACCATGCCGTCCAGCCCGGCCAGCAGGGCGTTCACCCGCACGCCGTCGACCGGCCCGTCCACGCTCGTGAGGCCCTCGGCCACCAGGCTCTCCAGGTCGTCGGTCCGGATCTGGGTGAGGTCCTCGACGGTCTGGTAGCCGCCCCCCGTGACGCGTTCGGCCTGGACCCGCAGCGCCTCCTCGAACACCGCCCGCGCCTCCCGACCGTGGCCGAAGGAACCCTCCGCGAGCCGTCCCCGGAAGTGCTGGAGCAGGAGGTCACGCGTGCCCTCCCCCAGGGTGTAGCCGCGGGTCCCGGCCATACCCTCGAAGATCCCGCCCAGCTGCTCCGGGGAGTAGCCCTCGAACTCCACCGTGCGCGCCACCCGCGAGCGCAGCGCCGGATTCGTGTCCAGCAGCGCGCGCATCGCGCCGGTGGGGCCGGAGAGGACCACCACCACCTCGTCGCGGAGCTCCTTCATGAGGTCGGACAGGGTGTCGACCGCCTCCTGCCCCCGGCCCAGCGCGTGCGCCCCGGCCACGAACAGCACACCGCCCCGGGCGCGCTCCACCAGCTCCGCCGTCCTCCGGGCGCCGTCGCCCACCAGGTCGTCGCGTCCGACCGTCACGAACTGTCCCTGGCTGAGCAGGCCCAGCGCGCGCAGGATCTCCCCGTACAACCGGGCCACGGTCGCCTTACCTGCCCCGGAGGGCCCCGAGAGCACCAGGTGGCGGCTCACGTTGAGCGGCGGGAACCCCGCCTCCAGGCGTTTGGCGCTCACCCTCTGGATGTTGACGAGGGCGCGGACCTCCTTCTTCACCCGCTCCAGGCCCACCAGGCCCTCCAGTTCGGCGAGCAGGGTCTCCAGCGGACGGGCCCGGTCCCGCACGGTCGCGTCACCGGACTCCTGGGCCGCCGCCGCGCCCTCGTCGGGCCGGGCCGCCCCAGTCCCCGCCACCCGCGCAGCGGCCCGGTCGCCGTTACCGCCCTGGTCCGGGTCGCCGCCCCGGTTGCCGCTGATGGTGCTCTCCTCCAGGTACACGGAGGCGCTGTCGGCGGCCCACAGACCCTCCTCGTCGTTGCCGGTCACGGTGCACCGCACCAACCGCACCCGGCCGCCCTCCTCCACCATGACCCCGTCCCCGCGCCCGTCCCGGATCGAGGTGTCCTCCAGGGCGGCCACGCCGCCCTCCCCCACCCTGATCCCGCGTTCCCCGCTCCCGGACAGGGTCGAGGAGCGCACCGTGACGTGCCCGCCCTGGACGTAGACGGCGTCCTCGCCGCAGTCGGACAGGTCGGCCTGGTGGAGCTGGACCTCGGTGCCGTCGAGGATGTTGAGCCCGTCCTCACGGGCGTCGCGCAGCACCATGCCGCGCACCTTGAGCGTGGCGTCCTCACGGCTGTGGATACCCGAGCCCACGTCGTGCCCGACGATGTCCTCGAAGTACCCCCGGCCGCCCACCACGATCGCCATCGGCCCGTGCCAGCGGCTCACCCTGAGGTCACTCACCTCGAACCGGGAGCGTACGGAGGCGATGGCGCCGCGCTCCTCCACGCCGCTCTCGGCCACGGACATCCCCGCGACGGTGACCCGGGCCCCGTCCGCGATGAGCAGCGCGGCCTTGCCGATCCGCGTGCACCGCAGGTCGGTGACGTCGGCCTGGCCGCCGTCGACCAGCACGGCGTCCGTGGCGGTGCCGGTCACCGTCAGCCCCCGGACGGTGAGCCTGCCGCCCTCGATCGCCACGCCGGTCCGGGTGGCGTCGGTGATCTCGCAGTCGTTCAGCGTTCCCTCGGAGTCGCCGTGCACGAAGAACGCGTCGGTGTCCTCCTTGCGCGCGCCCTCGACCACCATGCGGGTGAAGGTGGCCTTGGAGCGCTCGTAGACCCGCACGGGCCAGTCGTAGGAGCCGGTGACCCTCAGGTCCGTGAACTCCGCCCGCGCCCGGTCCCGCACGTACACCCCGCCGCCGTCGACCAGCGCGCAGTCGGTGAACTCCGGGGACGCGTTGGCCACGTACAGCGTGTGCCAGTCCTCGTGGGCCCCGGTGAAGACCGTCCCGCTGATCTTCGGGCTGCACCGGCCCTGGACCGCGATCACCGCCCCCGCGAAGTAGCACTCGCTCACGCTGCCCTCGCTGGCGTCCCACAGCAGCCCGCTCTCCTCGAAGCGGCAGCCGACGATCTCCGCGCGGGCGCCCACCACGTTGACCCTGCGGGGCGCGGTGAAGACGCAGTCCACGGCCCGGAGCCGGGCGTCCTTCTGGACGTACAGCGGCGGGTACTCCTCCGAGGCGCTCCGCACGGAGATCCCGTGCAGCTCCAGGCTCCCGCCCTCGTGCACGTTGAACACGTTGGTCTCACCGGTCGCGGCCACGGTCACCGTCCCGGCGCCCTCGTCGGGCGTCACGACCACCCGCCCCCGAACCCCGATGACCAGGGGTTCCACGTAGTCACCCGGTGCGACGCGCAGGTGCAGGTCCTCCCCGGCGTGCCGGTGTTCCCGGACCGCCTTCCCGAGCGAGGAAGTGGCGGCGGGATCTGTCTTCGAGACGCGGACCGTGATCATCCATCGACTCCCATGGGGGTTTCGGCCCCGGCGCCGCGCCGGAGGGTCTGCGATAGGTACCGTATCCACCTGGGACGCCGGGAACCCGGGACGACGCACACACCTGTGGCCAGGGTCGGTCAGAAACCCGCGGACCGCAGGTCGGCGGAGGCCTCCCCGACCGCATCGCACCCGGGGTTCACCCCTTGGGGCCGGGGACGTCCTCCCGGTCCCCGCCGCCGTTGTCCCGGAAGGTGACGTCCCGCGTCTCGACCACGGCGTGCGGATGGGCGCGCACCCCCGCGCGCGCGTTACCGGCGATCCGGCAACGCACCGCCTCCACCCGGCTCGTGCCGTCGGCGGCGCCCACCCCGGCGTGACGGCCGTCCCTGATCACCACGTCCTCCAGCGTGACCGTGCCGCCCTCGTCGGCCAGCACCCCTACTCCCTTGGCGCCGCTCACCTCCACCGAGGTCAGGGAGAGCGACGCCTCGTGCGCGGCCAATGCCACGGCGGAGACGTCGGAGACACGGGCGTCGACGACCTCCACGGTCGCGCCCGTCCGCGCCCGGACCGCGGCACCGTGGTCCCCGGTGGCCTCCAGCCCGCGCACCGTGACCGTGCTGCCCTCCTCAGCGAGGACCGCGCCCCTCGTGCGTTCGGAGGTCACCGAGGTCAGGGCCGCCTCGGAACCGGTCACGAGGGCCACCGGCCCTGCCAGGTCCGTGCCCCTGAGCCCGTCCGCCTCCAGTCGGCCTCCCCGCACGTTCACCCCGCGTCCGTACAGGTCGGACTCGGCGGGGGGCAGGTAGGAGTCCGGGTGGGCGTCCTCGAACGCGACGTCGGACAGCTCGACCCGGCTGTCGAAGGCGAGGATCGCTGACTGCCCCATTCCCCGGAAACGGAGCCTCCGGCCCCTGAGGTGTCCGCGCTCGACGAGGACGTTGGTGGTCCGGACGTTCTCGAAGCTCAGTCCGTCGGCGGTGGCCGTGCCCTTCACCGCCATGGCCGTGGACGTGGCGTCGGAGATCCGGCCCGAGGAGAGGTGCGCCTCGGCTCCCGTTCCGACGGCGATCCCGTAGCGCTCCTCCCCCCAGTCGCTCACGCGGAGGTCGGTGAGGACGGCCCGGGTGCCCTCGCCCGTGACCATGACCCCGCCGCTGCCGCCCCCGCTGATCGAGAGGCCGCTGACGCGGACGTCGGACCCCTGCGTGATCCCCAGGGAGAAGTCCGCGTCCACCCCGCCGTTGGTCATGGCGCAGTCGGTGACCGTGACCGTGGACCTGACGACGGCGAAGGCTCCCATGACGAGGTTGCTGAACTCGACGGAGCCGACGGTCGGGCCGACGGCGTCCTTGAAGGCGAGGAACGCGTTGTGGAAGTGCGTGTCCCGCAGGACACCGCCCGCCCCGCCCAGCCAGTGGAGCCCCCCGTCCTCGAACCGGCAGTTGACGATCTCCGTGCCGTCCCCGTGGATCTTCAGGGAACCCGACGAGCACACGGTGTCGATCGCCCTGAACCGGGTCCCGGGGGCGGTCCGGACCCCGGGATGTCCCGCCGCGCCTCGGACATGGACGCCGTAGAGCTCCAGTGAGGCCCGCTCCCCGGCCACGGCGAACACGCTGTCGTCCCCCTGGACGGCGATCTCCACGCTGCCGGGACCGGCGACAGGGACGACCACGACCCTGGTGGTGATCTCCAGGCAGTGGGGCTCCGTGTAGAGGCCGGGCTCCAGGTGCAGGTAGAGGTCCGTACCGGCGTGGCGGGGATCGTGCAGGACCGCCCGCAACGAGGCGAAGGCACGCGGGTCGGACGGTGAGATCCGGGCGGTGTACATCCGAGGGCTCCCGGTGTGGGGGGAGTGGGTGGCTGACACGTACCGTAACGCCCCGCACCGTCGGACCCCGCCAACGCGAAACGCCACCCCGGTCTGGGGTGGCGTTCTGGCCGGAGCCGCCTATCGGAATCGAACCGATGACCTATTCATTACGAGTGAATCGCTCTGCCGACTGAGCTAAGGCGGCACACCGCCACGCGGTGCGCGTGGCGAAGCAGAAACCAGTCTAGCGCCTCCGGCGAGTGGCGCGAACCGGCCGCCGCTATCCGGCGTCGTCCGCGAGATGGCTGGCGCAGGCCATCCCGTCCTCGGGCACGGCCAGGTCCAACAGGTACTCGTCGACGACCGTGTCCACGCAGGTGTCGCCCATCCGGTAGCCGGTGTGGCCGTCGCCGTCGCGGGTCACCAGGAAGCCGGAGTCCAACTGGCCCGCGAGCGCCTCCGCCCAGGCGTAGGGGGTGGCGGAGTCACGCGTGGTGCCCACCACCATGATCGGGTCGGCGCCGACTGCGTTGAGCTCCCCGAGCGGAGCCACCGCCTCCTCCGGCCAGAACGCGCAGGTCAGCGCACCCCAGGCCAGCATCGGTCCGAACATCGGGGACTCCTCGGCGGCCTCGGCCGCCGCCTCGGCGTAGGCCTCCACCTCACGGGGCGCGACCGAGTCCGAGCAGTTCACCGCGGTGAGCGCGGCCGTGGAGTTCTCGTACTCGGCCAGGTCCCCGCGCCCGTACAGGTCGTCGCCGAGCAGCAGCAGGCCGGTGCCGTCGCCGTCCTCCATCGCGTCGGTGAGCGCCTCGCGCACGCGCGGCCACCAGTTCTCCGTGTACAGGGCGGCGAGCACGCCCAGTTCGGCGCGGGCCCGGTTGACCTCCCGGCCGTCGCCGGTGCCGTTGGCCAGGGGGGCGTCGGCGGCGTCGTCCAGGAAGGCGTCCAGCGCGGCGACGCCCTCGTCCACGGTGCTGCCCCGGGCGCCGAGCGGGCAGTCGGGCAGGGTGAGGCAGTCCTCGACGAAGGAGCGCAGTGCCGTCTCGAAGCCGGTGGCCTGCTGCACGCTCACGCTGAGCTGGTCCTGGCTCGGGTCGACGGCGCCGTCGAGCACCAGGGCCCGCACGCGCTCGGGGAACTGCTCGGCGTACTGCGCGCCGATGTGGGTGCCGTAGGAGGCGCCGAGGTAGGTGAGCCGCTCGTCCCCGAGCAGGCCGCGGAGCACGTCCATGTCGCGGGCCACGTCGGCGGTGCCGATGTTGCGCATCAGGTCGGGGTCGTTCTCCTCGCAGGCCTCGACGAACGCCCGGCTGTTGGCCTCGATCTCGGCCAGCCCCTCGGGGCCGAGGTCCGCGAGGTCGTCCGCCCCCTCGCCGTCGCCGTAGTCCGTGCCCAGGAAGTCGTCGATCCCCTCGGCGTCCAGACAGGTCAGCGGGGTGCTGCGGCCGACGCCGCGCGGGTCGAAGCCGACCACGTCGAAGCTCGCGCGCACCGACTCGCTGACGGTGTAGGGCGCGTGGTCCACGAAGTCGTGTCCGGAGCCGCCGGGGCCACCGGGGTTGACCAGCAGCGAGCCGGTGACGTCGTCACCGGTGGCGGGCAGGCGCTTGACGGCGATCTCGATCCGTTCGCCGTCGGGCTCGTCGTAGTCCAGCGGCACCTCGAAGACGGCGCACTCGCTGTCGGGCAGACCGCTCTCGCACTCGCCCCACGCCAGTTCCTGCTCGGTGACCGCCACCCGGGTGTCGTCCCCGTCACCGGACGCGTCACCGCCACCGTCACTCGTGCAACCGGAGACCAGCACCGTCCCGGCGAGCAGCGCCGCCAACGGACCCCGATACCTCGTGCCCACCCGTAACCGCCTTCACTCGAAGTCCCGTGGCCACGCGCGCCCTCGGACGGCGCCGTCGCCGCGCACGCTCGTGCCGACGCGTGACCGGACCATTCTCCCGGTCGCCGTGGCGGCACCGGCCCCCGGCCCTATCCGGCCAGGAGCGCGGAGGTCATGGCCTCCATGGCGATCTGCGGGTGCACGTTGGCCGCGATCCGCTCACGGCAGGCCATGATCGCGTCGATCCTCCGCAGGGTGGACTCGGGTGTGCCGGAACGGGCGATCCGCTCCAGGTCCCCCGAACGCTCGGCCGTGGACCGCTCCACCGCCGCGCCCAACTGGAGGGTGAGCACGTCCCGGTAGAAGGCGGCCAGGTCGAGCAGGGCCCTGTCGTAGGAGTCCCGCTTGATCCGGGTGGCTCTGCGCTTCTGCCGCTCGTCGAGGTCCTTGAGCGCCCCCGCCGCGCCACGGACCGCCTTGGCCACGCCCTTGCCCGTGGAACCCTCACCGAAGGCCGCCTTGAGCTCGTCCTTCTCCTTCTCGTTGAGGGACGTGGTGAGCGCCTTGGACTCCTCTTCGGCGATCTCGAACAGGCGGGCGGCGGCGGTGACACAGGACCCGAGCCCGTCGAGCCCGGCCGGGATGGACAGGACCTCCTCCCGCCTGCGCCGCGCCTCCGGGTCGGTGGCCAGCTGCCGGGCCCGGTCGACCCGGCCCGCCGCGGCCCGGGCGGCGGCCTCGGCGGCGGCCCGGTCCACCCCGTCGCGCTGGACGAGGGCGTCCACGATCTGCCGGGTGCCGGGGGTGGCCAGCGTGACCAGGCGGCACCGGGAGCGGATGGTGATGAGGAGATCGTCCGGGGTCGGCGTGCACAGCAGCCACACCGTGCGCGGGGAGGGCTCCTCCACGGCCTTGAGGAGCGCGTTGGAGGCGGCCTCCGTGGCACGGTCGGCGTCCTCGAAGAGCACGATCCGGAAGTTCCCGCCGGAGGGCTTGGACCCGGCACGGAGCACGAGGTCGCGGGTGGCGGCCACACCGAAGCTCAACCCGCTGGGCCGCACGTACAGCACGTCGGGGTGGGTCCCGGTGAGCACCTGGTGGCAGGAGTCGCAGTGCCCGCACCCGCCGTCCCGGCACTGGAGGGCGGCGGCGAAGGCCCGCGCCGCCTCCTCCCTGCCGGACCCGGGCGGACCGGTGAACAGCCAGGCGTGGGTCATCCCGGCGCCGCGTCCTCCGGCCAGGAGGTCGGCCGCGCCCGCCACGGCACGGCCCAGCTGTGCGCTCGCCGCCTCCTGGCCGACGAGGTCGTCGAAGACCGTCAAGCTTGCCCCCCGGAGCACATGGAATGTCTTCCTCCAGAATAGGAGCCCCCACCGACCCCGGGACCGTTTTCCCCAGGCCCTCCTCCACGGGCGGGCGGGCCGCCCTTCCCGCAACGGTGAGGCGCACCGATGAGTCCTCGCACCTCCGGGAGTCTGTTCCGGTGAGAGGAAGAAGGTGGTCTCCGTGAACGAACGAACACCCCTGACCGAGGTCTGCCCGGAGTTCGGCAGCCCCGGCTCACCGGCGGTCCCCTGGGAGCGGACCCGCGCCGTCCTGGCCGACGCGCCCCTGTACTGGGTGACGACCGTGCGCCCCGACGGCCGCCCCCACGCGACCCCCCTGCTGGGCGTGTGGCTGGACGGAGCCCCGTACTTCTGCACCGGGCGCGAGGAGCGCAAGGCCCGCAACCTCGCCGCGAACCCGCACTGCGCCCTGAGTACGGGCGACAACGCGCTGGAGGGCGGCCCGGACGTGGTCGTCGAGGGCACCGGTGTCCCGGTGGACGACCCGGCCGGGTTGGACCGGGTCGCCCGCGCCTACGAGGACAAGTACGGCACTGCCGTCACCACCGAGGGCGGCACCTGGTTCGGGCTCCCCGACGCGGTGCGCGGGGGCGTGGTCCTGACCGTCGGGGTCGCCCCGGTGAAGGCCCTCGCCTTCGGCAAGGCGCCGGTGTTCAGCCAGACCCGCTACACGTTCCCCTGAGTCGCGGACGGCCGTCCCGGGGCCACCGGCGGGTGCCGCCGGTGGCCCCGGACAGCGGAAGGGCCCCTCCCGCCGGGGAGGGGCCCACAGGTCCGGGGACCGGGTCCGCTCGTGCCCGCTCCGGTCCTGCTCGTGTCCTACTCGGGGCGGATCACCGGGATCATGCCGGTGACCGCCTCGGAGCTGGAGTCGACCGGGTCGGGCAGCAGCGGCCGCATCCGGCGCTGGATCTCCCGGGTGATCTTCTCCTGCGGCTCACGGGCGTCGAGCACCAGGTAGCGGTCCGGGTCCCGCTCGGCCAGCTCGCGGAAGCCCTTGCGGACCCGCGCGTGGAACTCCACCGACTCCGACTCGATACGGTCCGCCGGTCCGCCCAGACGCGACAGCCCGTCCTCGGGGCGCACGTCCAGCAGGACCGTCAGGTCCGGGACCAGGTCCTGGGTCGCCCACGCACTGATCCGACCGACGTCCTCGACCTCCAGGTCGCGACCGGCGCCCTGGTAGGCGAGCAGGGAGTCCACGTAGCGGTCGCTGATCACCACGGCGCCCCGGCGCAGCGCGGGCAGGATCTCCTGTTCGACGTGGTCGGCCTTGTCCGCCGCGTAGAGCAGGACCTCGGCCCGGTTGGTGATGTGCGAGTTCTCGCGGTCGAGCAGGATGCCGCGCAGGCGCATCCCGAGCTTGGTGGCGCCCGGCTGGCGGGTGCCCACCACCTCGAAGCCCTGGTCACGCAGCCACACCGTGAGCTCGCGCACCTGGGTGGACTTGCCCGCGCCCTCGCCGCCCTCCAGGACGATGAAGGCGCCCGTGATCCGGGTGTCCTCCTCCTCGTCGGCGGTGGGCGTGATCCCGCGCAGGGCCGCGAAGAGCTCGGGGACCAGGCCGGGCCCGGCCTCCGGGTCGTCCCGGTTGACCTGCTGGTAGGCGACGACCGCCCCGATGACGGCGAGCAGCCCGCCCACCGTCAGGACCAGGCCGCTGCCGTGCAGGTCGTAACTGAGCGGGCCGCCGAGCGGGATCACGTGGTCCCCGGCGAACCCGGCGGCCAGGGGAGCCAGCACGGCTCCCGCGAGCAGGGCCACTCTTCCCGTGCCGTGCAGGAGGGCGAACGCGGCACCCCGCTGCTCCTCCTCGACCTCCACGTTGACCAGCGAGGTCCCGGTCACCCACGCCAGCCCCGCGCCGGTCCCCAGGACCAGGGCCAGGACGGCGGAGAGCACCATGTCACCGGTGACCCCGGTGAAGAGCAGAGCCAGGGCGGCCAGACCGACGGCCAGGCCGAGCAGACGGCGCCGGCTGAACTGCTTGAGCACGCGCGGACCGGAGACGAGCCCCAGTCCCAGGCCCAGGAAGAGCGCCGCGACCAGGACACCGAACCCGGCGTTGCCCGCGCCGAGGTTCTCCACGTGGGCACGGCCCACACCGACGACCAGACCGCCCGCGGCGGCCGTGACGGCCAGGCCGACCACCACACCCCGCACGAGCGAACCGCCGCCGACCGCCGCGCGGCCGGAGACGACCGCCCGGAGGACGTGCGCGTCCCGGTTGGGGCTCAGCGACCCCTTGGACACCGCGTGCCTGGGCAGCGGCAGCCCGGCGACGACGATCGCGGCGACGAAGAAGGTGAGCGCGTTCAGGTAGAGGGCGACATCCGCCTCGGGGTTGGCCATGGACGGCACGAGCGCGCCCAGCAGGTTGCTGATCGAGGCCAGCACCGCGAACAGCAGGGCCGCGACCGGCGCGGCGCCGTAGGTCGCCAGCAGGGTCAGCTTGTTGGCCTGGCCGAGCATCCGCTTGGGGACGAGCGTGGGGATGGTGGCGTCCCGCGCGGGGGTCCACAGGAGCGCGACGATCTCCGCGAGGAGGCTCGCGATCAGCAGCCACTGGAGGGTGAAGCCGGAGGACAGCAGGCCGACCACGGGGATCGACACGTAGAGGAGACCCCGCAGGACGTCGCCGCCGACCATCGTCCACCGCCGGTCCAGGCGGTCCGCGACGGCTCCCACCAGGGGGCTGAGCAGGACCGCAGGGGCGAGTTTGATGGCGACGACGCCGCTGACGGCGAGGTACTGGACCAGGGGGGAGCCGTCGGCGGTGAAGATGGCCGCGAGGGACACCAACGCCAGCAGGCTCAGCCAGTCACCCAGGCTGGAGAGGGAAAGCGAGATCCACAGCCTTCTGAAGGGTGTGATCGCGAGGACGTTCTGCGCCTCGGCCGGCGCTCCCAGGGGTGCAGATCTGCTCATAGCGCTCAAGATTATCTACGAGGGGGATAGGAACTGACAGGCGTGCTCGCCTGTCCAGGTGATTCGGGGGGAACGTTCAGGGTTCACACACGTTTTCGTGTCCCCATCCGTCACTCACAGCGTAGTACGGAAGATCATCCCCGAACAGGGTCCCGCGTCGCGTATCCATCACGTCTCCGGGGCGGGGGTGCCGGGGAGACGCGCACCGGAGGACCGCACGCCCGGGTGCTCCCGTGAGGGAGCACCCGGGCGTGCGCGGTCGGGGGTCCGGATCGACTACTCGTCGGCCTTCTTCGCGCTCGTCCTCGGCTCACCGGTCTTCTTGGCGGCGGGCTTCTTCGCCGCCGCCTTCTTGACCGTGGTGGTCGTGGTCTTCTTCGCGGCGGGCTTCTTCGCCGGCGCCTTCTTGGCGGCGGGCTTCTTGGCCGGCGCCTTCTTCTTGGCGGGGGCCTTGGCCCGGCGCTCGGCCAGGAGTTCGGCGGCGCGCTCGTCGGTGATCGACTCGACCTCGTCGCCCTTGCGCAGGGAGGCGTTGACCTCCCCGTCGGTGACGTAGGGACCGAACCGGCCGTCCTTGATCACCATCTTGGCACCCGAGGCCGGGTCCTCGCCGAGCTCGCGCAGGGGCGGGGCCGCCGCCCGGCGGCCGCGCTGCTTGGGCTGGGCGAAGATCGCCTGGGCCTCCTCCAGGGTGACCGTGAACATCTGCTCCTCGGTCTCCAGGGAGCGGCTGTCGGTGCCCTTCTTGAGGTACGGACCGAAGCGGCCGTTCTGGGCGGTGACGTCCTCTCCGTCGAGCTGACCCACCACGCGGGGCAGGGACAGCAGACGCAGCGCGTCCTCCAGGGTGACCGTGTCCAGGTCCATGTTCTTCAGCAGCGAGCTGGTGCGCGGCTTGACCTTGGCGGCCTTCTTCGCCTTGGGCTTGGTCTCGCCCTCGGGCTCCTCCG
The DNA here is from genome assembly GCF_965344335.1 of Nocardiopsis eucommiae. Taxonomy (NCBI): domain Bacteria; kingdom Bacillati; phylum Actinomycetota; class Actinomycetes; order Streptosporangiales; family Nocardiopsidaceae; genus Nocardiopsis; species Nocardiopsis eucommiae. The sequence goes on along the minus strand of NZ_CBDRIY010000005.1, from coordinate 93,803 downwards.
GCTCAGGGAGGACCTCGGTGACGTAGGGGCCGTACCGCCCGGACTTGGCCACGATCATGCGGCCGGTCTCCGGGTCGGGGCCGAGCTCGCGGTCCCCGCTGGGCTGGGCGAAGAGCTCCTCCGCCTTCTCCTCGGTCAGCTCGTCCGGCGCCAGGTCCTCCGGCACGTTCACCCGGACGCCCTCGCGGTCCAGGTAGGGGCCGTAGCGCCCCACCCGCAGCATGATGTCGGTCCCGGGCAGCGGGAGGGAGCTGACCTCCTTGGGGTCGATCTCGGAGAGGTGGTCGCCCACCAGCTCCTTGAGCCCCGTCTCCTGGTTGCCCTCGGCGTCCTCGCCGCCGAAGTAGAACCGGCGCAGCCAGGGCAGGCTCTCGGCCTCGCCCCGCGCGATGTCGTCGAGGCTCTCCTCCAGGCGCGCGGTGAACTCGTAGTCCACCAGGTTGCCGAAGTGGCGCTCCAGCAGCTGGACCACGGCGAAGGCCAGGAAGGACGGCACGAGCGCCGTGCCCTTCTTGAAGACGTAGCCACGGTCCAGGATGGTGCCGATGATCGAGGCGTAGGTGGAGGGGCGGCCGATCTCCCGCTCCTCCAGCTCCTTGACCAGGGTCGCCTCGGTGTAGCGCGCGGGCGGCCGGGTGCTGTGCCCCTCGGCCTCCAGGTTCTGCGCCTTGACCGGGTCCTCCTCGGACATCGCGGGCAGGCGGCGCTCGCGGTCGTCGAGGTCGGCGGCCGGGTCGTCGGAGCCCTCCACGTAGGCCTTGAGGAAGCCGTGGAAGGTGATGACCTTGCCGCTGGCGGCGAACTCGGCGACCTCGCCGTCGGTGGAGGTCCCCTCGATGCGCACGGACACGGACTCACCGACCGCGTCCTTCATCTGGGAGGCGACGGTGCGCTTCCAGATGAGGTCGTAAAGGCGCAGTTCGGGTCCGGACAGCGGGGTCTCGTTGGGGGTGCGGAAGGTGTCGCCCGCGGGACGGATGGCCTCGTGGGCCTCCTGCGCGTTCTTGACCTTCTTGGCGTACACGCGGGGCTTGTCCGGCAGGTAGTCGCCGCCGTACAGGCGCCGCACCTGGTTGCGGGCGGCCTTGACCGCGCTGTCCGACAGCGTGGTGCTGTCGGTACGCATGTAGGTGATGTACCCGTTCTCGTACAGCCGCTGGGCGACCTGCATGGTCTGCTTCGCGGACAGGTTGAGCTTGCGGGAGGCCTCCTGCTGGAGGGTGGTGGTGCGGAAGGGCGCGTACGGCGAACGGCGGTAGGGCTTGCGCTCCACCGACTTCACCGCGAACCCGGCACCGGTCAGGCGCTCGGCCAGCCCCCGCGCGGTGGCCTCGTCCAGCTGGCGCACGTCGCGGTCGGAGCGGACGGTGCCCTGGGGGGTGAAGTCGCGCCCGGAGGCGATGCGCCTGCCGTCCACGGAGGACAGCGTGGCCGGGAAGGTGGAGGGGCCGTCGGGGACACCGGCCTCGGTGGCGTCGAAGAGCGCCTTGAGGTCCCAGTACTCGGCGGAGGTGAACGCCATGCGCTCACGTTCACGCTCGACCACCAGACGGGTGGCCACGGACTGCACGCGGCCCGCCGAGAGCTTCGGCATGACCTTCTTCCACAGCACGGGTGAGACCTCGTAGCCGTAGAGACGGTCCAGGATGCGGCGGGTCTCCTGCGCGCTGACCAGGCGGGTGTTCAGTTCACGCGTGTTGTTCGCGGCGTGCTGGATGGCGTCCTTGGTGATCTCGTTGAAGACCATCCGTCGGACGGGGATCCTGGGATTGAGTTCCTCGCGCAGGTGCCAGGCGATGGCCTCGCCCTCGCGGTCCTCATCCGTGGCCAGGAGGAGTTCGTCGGCGTCCGCCATGAGCTCCTTGAGCTTCTTGACGTGCGCCTTCTTGTCGGAGTTGACGACATAGAGCGGTTCGAAGTCGCTGTCCACGTCGACACCGAGCCGGGCCCAGGGCTGTCCCCGGTACTTGGTGGGGATCTCCGCGGCCTTGGTGGGCAGGTCACGGATGTGACCGATGCTGGACTCCACGACGTAGCCGCGCCCCAGGTATCCGGCGATGGTCTTCGCCTTGGCTGGTGACTCGACGATGACGAGGGCGGTACCCGCCCCCTGGCTTGCCTTGTCCTTCGAGCCGTTCTTGCCGGCGCTGCCCTTCGTGGGTGGCACGCTGTTCCCCTACGTCTAGCCTTACGTGTTCTGTCGGCCGCGGTCCTTCGGTTCCCGTGGGAACCGACAGTAACCGAACTACGGGCTCTCCCCCGTCGGTGAGCGGGCCTCGTCCCTCGTTCGGGGCTCACCCTGCGTGGGCGTCGGGCCGTCTCCCACCGGCACCCGCAGAATAAGCGCAACACGAACCGGTACCGGCCCGTAACCTGCACCACCGGCCGTGGCGCCGCTCTCCCCCGAGCCTTTTCCTGCTCTGGCGAGCACCTGGAACACCCCACGAAAGTGACTTGCATCACACTTGAGGGCTTCAGGGTGTCCCCGCCTCCAGAATGCGGCGAGTCCTCCCGGATATTCCCGGGAGGACTCGGCTCACGTCCTGAGCTCGGCGGTCGTCACCCCCACCCTCCCGCAGTCCACCGCGTTCCATAACGGAACGGGAGCGCGGAGGCGACTCACCACCACTTCACTTCGGACGTGCACGGCACCTCTCTCGGCGCCGGTCGCGGGGACACCGTCCCGCCGCACCGCCTCCGCCGTGCCAGGGAGGTTCGGCTTCCCGCAGTCCACCGCGTTCCATAACGGAACGGGAGGCCGCACTCCCCCTGGTCCGGCGGGTGGCCGTGAACGGGCCCACCCCCCACGCAGGTCCTTCGGACCGTGTCCGGACGCCCGGAGGCGTCCGCCGTACGGACCCTGGAACCTGTTCTGGCAGCTACAGGCCGATGCCGGCCGCGCCCAGCAGGTCACCGACCGGGTCGACGGACGGGATCTCGGAGGCCTCGGGCAGCTCGGCGGCGCGCTCCGGGGCGTGCTTCTCGACCGACTGCGCGGCGGTCTCGCTCACGTCGTAGCTGACGGGCAGCATCTCGGAGACGGGCACCTCGGGCAGCTGGTCGACGACCGGGAGGCTGCTCAGGGCCGAGGACTGCTGCTCGGTCTCGGCGCTCTGGTGCACGACCTTGGAGTCGGCGTCGGTGGCGCTGGCGCCGGCCACACCCGCGACGGCGGCCACGGAGTTGCCCGCGACGTTCACCGGGACGTCGGCGTCGGCGACCAGCTGGTTGCCGCCGAGCACGGAGCCGTTGCCGGAGGTCGCGATGTCGCGCTGGGCCTCCTTGACGACGGCGTCGCTGTCGGTGGCGGCCGCACCCGCGACGCCGCCGACGGCGCCGATCGCGTTGCCCGCGACGTTCACGGGGACGTCCAGGTCCACGACGGCCTGGTTGCCGCCGAGCACGGAGCCGTTGCCGGAGGTCGCGATCGACTGGTGCTCGCGGACCGGGGCGGCCTGGTGCTCGCGGACCGGGGCGGACTGGCGGAGGACGCCGGCGTCGATGCCGGAGGTGTCGGGCAGGATCTGCGCGCTGCTGACGGCCTCGCTGAGCAGGTCGGCCGTGGTCAGCGGAGCGGACTGGTGCTCGACGCCGGGGGCCTCGTGGCTCTGGCGGACGATCGCGTCCGCGTCCGTGGCCGCGGCACCCGCGACGCCGCCGACGGCGCCGATCGCGTTGCCGGAGATGTTCACGGGGACGTCCAGGTCACCGACGAGCTGGTTGCCGCCGATGAGGGAGCCGTTGCCGGAGGTGGCGACGTCGGGCTCACCGTGCTTGTGGCCGTGCTTGTGCCCGTGGCCGTGGCCGCCCTGGAGGACCTTGGAGTCGCTGCCGGTGCTGGAGGCACCCGCGACGCCGCCGACGGCGCCGATCGCGTTGCCGGTGACGTTGACGGGGATGTCACCGTCGACGACCAGCTGGTTGCCGCCCAGGATCGAGCCGTTGCCCGAGGTGTGGACCTCGTTGTGGTGGTGGTCGATCACCTTCGCGTCACTGCCGGTGCTGGAGGCACCCGCGATGCCGGCGACGGCGCCGACGGCGTTACCGGTGACGTTGACGGGAACGTCCGCGTTCAGGACGGCCTGGTTGCCGCCGAGAACCGAACCGTTGCCGCTGGTGGCGACGTCGCTGTCGGCGAAGGCCACGCCGGTGCCCAGAGCGACGAAGCCGGCCGCGAGGAGCACGGACTTCGCGGAGGTGCTAGCCCACTTACGCATGTGGGAAGTCCTTTCGAGATAACGAGTTGATGAGAAGGTGTCTGTGCGGGCCACAGGCCGTTCCACACCCCTGGATGGGATGCGGGCCTTCGGCCGAGGCCGGGGATCATCCGGTCGGCTCCGCACCTGGGCGGTGCGTGGTCTGCCGGTCTGGTGGGTGTGGTCGGCGTCCGTCTGCGCTGGATGCGCGTGGACGTCCACACCCCGTCGATCAGCTCCGCTCTGGTTGAGCGGCGGCTGACGTGAACCCCGAGCACATGGCCTCGGCCGGTGCTGCGGGACTCGCGTCAACCCCCGGGCCCTGGGGCCCGGGGAGCTGATCAGGCCCGGGCCCTGCGGCGCTTGCCGAAGAGCAGGAGTCCGACGCCCGCGGCGACCGTGAGGACCGCCCCCGCGAGCAGTGCGGCGAGGCCGCTCTGGTCGGTGCCGGTCACGGCGAGCCGCTGCTCGTCGGCGGGCGGAGCGGAGGGCGAGGCGGCGTCCGCGGGCCGCTCGGGGGTTCCCGGGGCGGCGGGCGAGGGCTCCTCGGACGGTGACTGCCCGTCCTCGCGTCCCTTGTCCTGCTCACCCTCGGGCTCCTCGGGCTCCCCCACGACGGGGTCGTCGTCGGGGTTCTGCTGCTCGTGCTTGTCCTCCTCCGGCTCACCGGGCGCGCCGGGCTCCTCGGGCGTGCCCGGCTCCTCGGGCTCACCCGGCTTGCCGGGCTCTCCGGGCTTGCCGGGCTCGTAGCCCTCGTAGCCGGAGTCCGGCTTCTTCGGGGTACCGGTCTCGGTCACGCTGGCCTCGCCGTCGGTGCAGTTGGCACCGGCGATGCCCAGGACCGCGATGGCGTTCCCGCAGAGGTTGATCGGCACGTCGCCGTCGACGACGAGCTGGTTGCCGCCGCCGAGCGACCCGTTACCGCTGGTCGTGGTGTCGGCGTGGGCGATGCCGCTGGCGGCGACGAAGAATCCGGTGGCCACGAGGGCCGCGAAGCGGAGGTGGGTTGACTGGGTCATCGGCTGTCCTTTGGTCGACGAGGAGGTCCTGCTGGCTACTCGTGTTGACCGCGGACGGAGTTCCCTGGCTGTGGAGCCTTGGGAAGGGAGCACGCCCACCGGGAATCGGCAGGGCGGCTGTGCGCAGGGCGCACGGACCGGCCGCGGTCGGGGAGCGCGGCTAGTCGGGGGAGTACGAGGGGTCGTCCGCGGCGTCGCGGACGACCAGGGTGGGGTCGCCGGGAAGGGCGACCCGCTGGGCCCGGAGCGCCATGTGACCGGCGCGGGCCATGAGGAATCCAGCGGCACCGGGTGCCGGGAAGGACGGGGCGGAGGCACCGGTGGTGTCCGGCCCGACCTGGTGCTGGGAGCCGCCGCCGATGAGGCGGACGCGCTCCGCGGAGTCGTCGTCGGAGGCCGTGTCACCGGCGTTCCCCGCGACCTCGTTGGCCACACGCCACGAGGTCTGGGCGACGTGGGCGGCGACCTCGTCCTTGACGCGGGCCACCCGCTCCTCACGCTCCCGCTGCTCCTCGGCGTCGGAACGCTCGGCGGCGGGGGCGGAGACGGCGGGCTCCTCGTCGGAGCCCAGGATCGGCAGTCCCAGGGGACCACCGGGTTCGGTCACGGAGTCGATCCCACCGCGCCCGACCGTGTCGTTCAGGCTGGTGGCGACACTGTCGACCAGCGCGGATTCGCGCAACGACCCGTCCGTGGAGTCGACGACCCCCTGACCGGTGCGAGCGACCCCGGCGACGAGGCCGGTGGCCCCGCGAGCGGTGTCGTCGACGGCCTGTCCGGTGTCGTGGACGACCGCGCCCACCGCACTCTCCTCCAGCGCCGCGCCGGTCTCCCGAAGCGCGTTCCCCGGAAGCGAGGAGGCCTGGGGGACGACGCCGCCGGTGAGGGCCTCCGTGGAGGAGGCGGCCCGGTGAGCGGTGTCGGAGAGCTTGGAGTCCCGGAGTTCGTCGGCGGCCTGACCGGTGCGGTCAGCGAGCTCACCGACGCCCAGGACGCTACCGCCGAGCCCGCCGGACTCGGAGGCGGTCTCGCTGTGCGCGACACCCATTCCTCCGGCCAGCCAGGCGACGGCGACGATGCCGGACAGGAGCAGCAACCGAGCGTAGGCACCACGGGCGTTGCGAGCAGCGCGACTGGAGGAAACCAGCCACCCTCGGCTCGCGAGCACCATGGATGCCCCTTCGTGTCATTGCTGCTGGACGGTCCCGTGCGGCGACGCCGCTGACGGTCGTACCGCGAAGCTCCGGAGAACGGAGGCCTCACTGAACTGAAAGCAACACTAGCATCACCGTGCGTGACCATGGGCGAAAAAAGGAACCGCGCCGAGAACTTCTCGGCGCGGCCTTCCGACCCGTCCCACTATGGGTGGATTGGCAGGTCAGCTCATGCCGACGAACCGGTCCAGCACCCGTACGCCGAACTGGAGGCCGTCCACGGGGACGCGCTCGTCCACCCCGTGGAACATGCCCGCGAAGTCCAGCTCCGGGGGGAGTCTGAGCGGCGCGAAACCGTAGTTGCGCACGCCCAGCCGGGAGAAGCTCTTGGCGTCCGTGCCGCCCGAGAGGCAGTAGGGCACGGCCTTGGCGCCCGGGTCCTCGGCCAGCAGGGACTCCGACATGGCGTTCACCAGGCCGCCGTCGAAGGGGGTCTCCACGGCCGGCAGGTGGTGGATGAAGTCGCGGCTGACCTTCGGTCCCAGCAGTTCGTCGATCTTCGCGAAGTACGCGTCCTCGGTGCCGGGCAGGAAGCGCCCGTCCACCTGGGCGGTGGCCTCACCGGGAATGACGTTGGCCTTGTAGCCGCCGCCGAGCACCGTGGGGTTGAGGGTGTTGCGCAGTGTGGCACCGATCATCTTGGCGATGGGCCCCAGCCGGGCCACCGTGGCGTCCACGTCCCTCTCGTCGAAGGGGATGCCGAACTCCTCGCAGATCTCCTCCAGGAAGGTCCGCACGGTCGGGGTCAGCTGCACGGGGAACTCGTGCTGCCCCAGCCGGGCGACGGCGGCCGCCAGTTCGGTGACGGCGTTGTCCCTGTTGGTCATCGAACCGTGCCCAGCGGTGCCGCGCGCGGTCAGCTTCATCCAGGCGATGCCCTTCTCCGCCGTCTCCACGAGGTAGAGGCGACGGTTCTCGTTGACCGTGAAGGAGAAGCCGCCGACCTCGCTGATCGCGGAGTCGCAGTCGGCGAACAGCTCGGGGTGCTCGTCCACCAGGTACTGGGCGCCCCAGGTGCCGCCCGCCTCCTCGTCCGCGAGGAAGGCCAGCACGATGTCGCGCGGGGGCCGACGCCCCTCGCGCAGCCGCTGGCGCAGCATCGCCAGCACCATCGCGTTCATGTTCTTCATGTCGACGGCGCCGCGACCCCACACGCAGCCGTCGGTGACCTCACCGGCGAAGGGGTGGTGGGTCCAGTCCTCGGGGGCGGCGGGAACGACGTCCAGGTGGCCGTGGATGAGCAGCGGCGGACGAGAGGAGTCCTCTCCCGAGATCCGCGCCACGACGTTGCTGCGCCCGGGGTGCTTCTCGTAGATCCGTGACTCCACCCCGACCTCGTCGAGTCTGGCCGCCACGTACTCCGCCGCCTTGCGCTCGCCCGGCCCGGAGTGGTCACCGTAGTTGGAGGTGTCGATCTCGATGAGCTCCCGGCACAGGTCGACGACCTCGACCTCGCCCGCGCTCGCTTCCCTGCCTGGTTCCACCATCTGGTTCTCCCATCTCAGGACGCACCTTTTGGCCTAGAGCCTGTCACGGTGACCCCCCGCCGGAAAACTGGTTCGGGTGCCCCCAGACCTTTGCTATGGTTAAACCTGTTCGGAGCGACACACGCCGAACAGCCCAGTCCGGGTGGCGGAATAGGTAGACGCGCTAGCTTGAGGTGCTAGTGGCCGTTAAGGCTGTGGGGGTTCAAGTCCCCCCTCGGACACAGAATTACCCCATGGCGGGGTGCGGGCCCGATCCAAGTGACTCTGCGAAGTTGCTCTGGGTCGGGCCTTCGTTGTCTTCGGATCGGACAAGCACCCGCTCCTCTGGGGCACACAGGACCACGGGATCGTCTCTGCGTAAGCGCCGGAGGATGTCGAGCGGGCCGCTGTCGGAACCTTGCCGTTAGCGCGGCCAGCGCCCGATTTTCCCGGACGTGGAGACTCTTCACCCGCGTGGATCCACGGGTCCGGGAACTGGTGTAGCCGTGGCGGCACCGATACCCCGACCGGCCGTTGACCCCGTGCGTGTCCATCCACCGACCCACAGGTTGGGCACACCAGCAACCCGGTGCATTTCTCGCGGACCGCCCGTCGTTGGTCGGACGGCTCGCCCGTACCGCTTGGACCGCGACGAAGTCCCTCTCACTGAACAGCTCCGGATGCGCGAAATTCTTCGAGACCGCCCCCTCCTGCCCTGGCTCGTCCCGGGACACGTTGCCGGGACCAGCGGTGCGGGCAGAGCGAGCACCGGAGGTCCCTTGCCCGACCTCGCGACCGGTGTAACGGGGGTTGTTCATTCACTCTGCTCCAACCGCGAGCGAGAGTGATGCCCATGTCCCCCGACCGATACGGTCCCAGTCGTCGCCTCAACGGGATGGAGATGCTGCTCACCACCACCAGTTGTGGGGTCGCCGCCATCTGACCGCCACAGCGCGAGAGCCAGGAACCGGCCGTGAGGCCGTGTGAGTTACTACTTCGACCGCGACGAACCGCCGATACGGTGACGCGCTACGACCGTGAGGCCCTGACCGAACCGTGTTGGGCGCAGACCACCATCTGCGGGCGTCGATGGGCGGTCATGGTCGGCGGCGACGGAGGCAACGTCGGCAGACACGGTGAGGTTGCTTTTTCGCCCCGACTTGCCGTCGCTGCCTCGCCCTCGTCGACCGACATCAGCCCGAAATGGTTGCTTTCACCGGTTCCAGGACGAGGGTGGGCACGCATAGTGACGCTTGTTTGATGTTGCTTCGAATCAGAGGACTATGTCGGCCAGGCGGTTGACCTCCTCGAGGTCGTCGATTCCGGGACTCAGAATCAGTTCGTCGGCGCCCAGGGCCTCGAACCGCTTGACGGCCTCGCGCAGGGATCCCGCGTCGGTGTGCACGTTATCGACAACTATGTCCTGGTATTCGCTGGTAGCAGCGTAGTAATCGGCGATGTTGGCCCGCCCGCGGCCGGGGTCGCCCAGCGAGAAGTAGTTGAGGCCTACCAGGCGAGGCCGACCCGACCGCCCGGCCGCCTGCCACGCGGCACGGGCAGCGTCAAAAGCGCCGGATGCCAGAGCCGCCGGCACTGATCCGGCTATGTAGCCGTCCGACGACTCGGCCATCCGGCGGAAGGCGGCCGGGGTAGTGGCGCCGAACAGCAGCGGCACCTGCCGTCCCCCGGCCGGAACCGCCGGGTTCGCGCTTCCCGGAACGGGTTCGCCCGCCCACGTCGACCGATAGGTCGCCAGATCGCGGTCCATCCGGGCGCCCCGATCCCGGGGCCCGTGCCCGGACACGACGAAGTCGTCCTCGCGGATGCCCACCCCGATGCCGAGGGTGAGCCGACCGCCGGAGACCCCGTCGATCGAGGCCGCCTCCTTGGCCAGTAGCGCGCCCGGCCAGGTGGTCGCCAGCAGCACCTGGCTGAGCAGCCCGATCGTGGTGGTGGCCCCGGCGGCCGCGGCCAAGGCGACGGTGTCCATCACGCCCGGATAGGCGAACCGGCCGGTGGTGCCCAAGGTGGCGAAGCCCGCTTCTTCCGCCCGGCGGGCCCAGGCCGGAATCACCGGGGCGTGGACGTCGCGGACCTGGTTGGGTAGTCCGATGCCAATGCGCATCGAGACGCTCCTTAGCTGAGACGGGTGTCAACTGTGCGAGGCCGTGGACCGACCCGCGCCCCGCGATCCTGGCCAAGCACCACTACACCCGGGTTACAGCCATCAGACAGCGCGCGCCGGGGCGGTCAGGACGGCGACGGCGTCGTCGAGAGTCGGCGGCTGTGCGGGAGGGGGGCCTTCGTACCAGCCATGCGGCATCACCGACTGGAGGTAGGTTTCGGCAGGCCGGATGCCGCTGCGCGCCTGGTGGAAATGGACGACGTCGCGGAGCAGCGCGGCGCCGGCGGCATCGCCGGCCACGTCCAGGGCCAGGGCCCCGTTGTGCAGCACTGCCAGCTGATTGCTCAGGTCGCCCTCGGTGAGGAAGCGCCGCAGCGAGGTCCGCAGCAGCGGCAGCGCTTCGCCGTCTCCCGCGTCGACCAGTGTCTGGGCAAGCATCAGCTCGCTGAGCGCGGCCGTCCACACCAAACCGGAGGCGTCGGCGAGCCGTACGGCGTCCCGCAGTCGGCGCCGACCGTCGGCGATCCGGCCAGCCATGACCAGAGCGGCGCCCGACGCCATCGCGGTGGCCGCGATCAGCCAGGAGGTCTGTGTCTCGGTGGCGATGGCGTGCGCCTCTGCTGACGCGGTCAGCGCGACCTCCGGGTCGCCTCCTGGCAGCTGGACCAGGGCCTGGTAGTAGCGGACCTCAGCGAGCAGGCTGCGATGCCCCGGCTCCGAGCGGACCGCCAGGAACGCCTCGGACAGCATGCGCCGTGCCGTGGTGACTTCGCCGGTGAAGTAGAACAATCCGGCCGACGAGACCTGGGCCCGCACGACGTCGCCGAGCGGGGCGTACGGCGCAGCGGCCATGGCCTTGGCCAGTACCCTGTTGCCCTCGTCGAGCAGGCCGCTGCGGATCCAGAACCACATGAGCCGCGCGGACGTGCGCAATGCCTCGACCGGGGCATGCGCCAGGTCGTGCGCGAGCCCCGCGCGCAGGTTCGGCAACTCCAACCGCAGCGCCGCCATTGTGCTCGCGGACCGCACGCCCTGCAGATCGCCCTCGGCCCGGGCGACCAGTTCGCGGACCCAGACGGCATGGGCTGCCCGGGTCGCCGTCGGATCTGGGTCCACGGACCGGCAGTACGCCCGAATTGTCTCCAGCATCCGGTAGCGCGCCGTGCTGCCGCCAGTATCGGCGGTGACCACGGACTGATCGACCAGCGCGACGAACGCGTCGAGCCTGGCAGCGGTGGAGGACGCGGCCTCCATGGGAAAGCCACCCTCGTACGGCCAGAGCCGCACTGCGAGGTCGCGCTCGTCGCCGGAGAGAAGATCGAAGCTCCAGGCGACGGCCTCCTGCAATGTCGCGTGCGGGTTCGTCGTGCCGTGCGGGATTCGGCCCAGTACGCTGAAGCGGTCGTCCAGCAGCTCGATCAGCCCTCGCACGCCGAAGGTCCGCACCCGCGCCGCCGCCAGTTCCAGGGCCAGCGGCAGACGGTCCAGCGCATCGGCGAGACGGCACAGGTCCCGGCGGTCGGCGTCCTGCTCGACCCAGCCGGGGCGAAGCGCGCGGATGCGATCGGCCAGTAGCGCCACGGCGTCTTCGGCGGCCAACGGACCGAGCGGCAGACAGTGCTCGGCATCGACGCCGAGCGGGCTGCGGCTGGTGGCCACCACCCGGAGGGAGGGAACCCGGTCGAGGAGGTCGACGACGAGCCGGGCTATGTCGCTGGCGAGGTGCTCGCAGTTGTCGAGCACCAAGGGCTCCCCGTGTAGACGCAGCCGCTTGACGAGCGCCTCGTACGGGTCCCCGGCGACCCCGGTGGCGTCGACCGCCGCGGCGATCGCCGAGACCAGGTGGGCGGGGTCGGCCACATCGGCGAGCCGGACGACGGCGCCCCGCCCGGCCCATTCCACGGCGATGCGGGTCTTGCCCGACCCGGCGGGCCCGACGATGGAGACGAGCCGATGCATGCCGACGAGGCGGCCCAGCAGAGCAAGATCGGCGTCGCGGCCGATGAACGACGACAGAGGCCGATCTCCGGGCGTCGGGGCCGTGACGCCGGCGGACGCCAGGGTCGGGTCCTGCAGCAGGATGCGGCCTTCGAGCTGGCGCAACTCCGGTCCGGGTTCGACCCCCAACTCCTCGGCCAGCACGGCCCGGACCCGGCGCACCGCGTTCAGGGCGTCAGCCTGGCGTCCCGAGCGGTAGAGCGACAGCGCCAGCAACTGCCAACGACGTTCGCGGTACGGTTCAGCGTGCACAAGCCGTTCCAACTCGGCCACCGCACCGGCGTGGTCCCCGGTGGCCAGCAGCGCCGCGGCCTCCTCCTCCTGGGCGCTGGCACGCTGTTCCAACAGGGCGGCACGGATCGCGGTCGTGGACGCGTCGTCGGCCAGGTCCTCGTACGGTGTCCCCCGCCACAACCGCAGCGCCGCGCCGAAGGCCTCGTGCGCATCGGCGTGGCGGTCGTCGGCCGCCAACGCACGGGCGCGGACGAGGTGGCCGCCGAAGCGTTCGACGTCGGTGTCATCGGCAAGGAGCCGATAGCCGCCGGGGGAGCGCCGCAACGCCGTGCCCGGCAGCACTCGGCGCAGCCGGGAGACGTACACCTGTAGGGCGCTAGCCGGATTGCGTGGCTGGCTTTCACCCCACAGTCCTTCGGCCAGGCTGTCATCCGAGACCGGCCGCCCTTCCGCGGCGATCAGGATCGCCAACAGCCTACGGGGCAGCCGACCTCCGACGTGGACCGCTTGATCTCCTGCACGGACCTCGAACGGACCCAGCACCGCGAACGTCAGCACCACACCATGAAAGCCCATGTCACTGAAAGCGGCAAATGGGGCGGCGGCGGCCGTATCCGCGTTGTAGGCGGCTTGAAAGGCAAGGCCTCAAGGCTGCTCCCATGCACAACGAGAAGATGGCCGACAGCCGTGACATGATCGGCGCGCACGACGCCATGCGACGACAGTTCGGCGCTATGCCCGCCCTGATCGCGGGCGTCCCGGCCGGTGACTCGGCCAGCACCGAAGTCGTCGCCGACCACGTCCTGATGATGGTCGACTTCCTGCACGCCCACCACACCAGCGAGGACGACCACGTGTGGCCCCGCCTGCGTGAGCGCTGCCCCGACGACGTCGAGCCCCTCATCGAGACAATGGACCAGCAGCACGCCTTCATCGACGGCGAACTGGATGCGCTCGCCAAGGGCGGTCGGCGTTGGCGGGCCTCCGCCGACGCCACCGATCGGGAGGCCGTCGCCGCCGTCGCGGAACGTCTGCTGCCGGCGCTGTTCGAGCATCTGGCGCTGGAAGAGGAGCGGATCCTACCGCTGATCGATCAGCACCTGACCGAACGCGAGTGGAAAGCGGTCGTCGAGGCGTCCTTCGGCAAGGTGACCTTCGCGCGGCGTCTGCTGATGCTGGGTATGGCCCTGAACGGGGCGAGCGAGGAGCAGGCCCAGCTCCTGCGCGCCGCCGTCCCCGCCGTCGTCTGGTACGTCGGGCGCCCGATCGGGACCCGTCTCTATCGCGCCCACCGTGAGCGCCTGTCCTCCGCGAGCCGGGGGTCAGATCTCTGACAACCACCCGCACACGCGCGAGCTGCGTGGCTCAAGGTTCCTGCTCCGGCCAGCGGCCCAACCACCGACGCAAAGGAAACATCGTGGCCTTCGCCGAAGGAAAAGAATCGCATTTCGTGGAAGCGGCCCGAGGAGGTGGGCATCGGTGGTGGCGGTACCTGGTGGGGTTGGCGGTCATCATCTCTTTCTATGTGGTCGGCGCTGGGGCCGCCACCATGTTCATCGCGTCGGCCATTGGCGGCCGGGGGGAGGAGGTGGGGATCTTCTTGGGTCAGGGGGACCTCTCCGCACTCGGACCCGTGAGCGAATTCGCGGCGCTCATGCTGAGCAATGTGTTCTTTCTGGCCGGAATTCTCGTCACGGTCACCCTTATTCATCGCCGCCACCCCCGTACGCTCGTCACAGCGAGGGAGAGAGTCAGCTGGCGTCGAATCGGCCACGGTTTCGTGGCGATTTTCGTGCCGTGGTCCCTGATACTCGTGCTCGGGCAGTATCTCCTCTACCCCGAGACCTTCGCCTTCACCTCCGACCTTGCAACGTTCGCGCTCTTCGCGCCCGTGGCACTGGTGCTCATCGCTATTCAGACCACCACCGAAGAACTGTTCTGCCGGGGCTACCTGGTACAGGCCACCAGCCTCATCTGGGCCAACCGCGTCTTCTTGGCGCTCGTGCCGGCCGTGGTATTCGCCCTGCTGCACCTCGGAAACCCGGAAGCAGAAGCAGGCGGTTGGCTCACGATGGTCCTCTTCTATTTCCTGGGCCCGGGTCTGGCATGGACGATCGTCTCGTTGGTGGACGGGACCACTGAGCTCGCCATCGGCGCACACTTCGCCTTCAACGCCGTCTACTTCGTTGTGGTCAACCCGATCGGAGGAGTCATAACCACGCCGGCCCTTTTCACGGTCAGCGAGTACCACTCGACTCTCTACGCGCTATCGGCAGCTTCGGTGATCCCAGTGTTCCTGGCGATCTCCTACGTGGTGTTCAGGAGAGAGCCTCGCCGAATCGGTTCCCGAAGCAACGGGAACGGTCGGATCGATCATCCCGTCGATGTCTGAACCTTTCGGGCCCACGGCCCCGGCGTTGTTGTGTGATGGCGGGTTGCGAGTCTGCGGTGGTCCACCCGTTGTGTTCGGACAGGTCAGAGAGTACGGCTCGGACGTATCCGGTGGCGGTGGTCCATGGCTGGGTGCGTGCGAAGCCCACTCGCGAAATTGACACCGCCACCTCCCTCAGCATCAGTGCGAAACAGAATATCCACCGACCGAACAGGCAAGAGGGCGCAACCCCTTTGGTCTCTTCAACTGGGTGACGGCCCGAACCACGAAGCCGCCCCTGGAAAGGATCCCGCCCCATGACTTCCCCCTCCACCGCACAGAGGATGGACCCCACCACGCCGCGTCCCGGATGGGTCGAGCTGAGCGTGGGGTTGGCGATCATGGCACTCATCGCGTTCGTGCTCGCACCCCAGCTGAGTCGTCTGGGCATGAGCGGCCCCACCACCGGCATTGTCGGCGGTGTGGTCAGTGGCGGGGGCGGGCTCCTCGCCTTCGCCGCGGCCGCGCTGGTGCGCCGGCGCTCATGGGAGGCCTTCGGGGTGCGGCGCACCACGGTGCGCTGGCTACTGATCGGTCTGGCCGCAGGGCTCGTCGCGTTCGCGGCCAGGGTCGTGGCCGTGTACCTGGTCACCCTCATCATCGACGTGGAAACCGACACCCAGGCCAGCTACGCCGCCGGGGCAGGAGCCGGGCTGGTGTCGCTGGCGCTGATGATGCTGACCTTGGCAGTGCTCACCCCTATCGGGGAGGAGTTCTTGTTCCGCGGGGTGGTGACCTCCGCGCTTTTGCGCTATGGCGCCCTGGTCGGCGTTGTCGGCAGCGCGGTGGTGTTCGCGCTCATGCATGGCGTCAACGAAGTCCTTCCCGCGGCCGTGATCGTCGGGTTGATCGCTGCCGAGCTCTACCGGCGCAGCGGATCCATCTGGCCCGGGGTCCTCATGCACGCGCTCTACAACGCCATCACGCTCGCACTTCTGGCCCTGGCTGCTTCGGCGGCCTGACGAGCGGCACCGAGCCACGTCCTGGAACACCGTCCGATCGGCGTCCTGTCTGAAGTGGCGGTGGAGTGGCCTCAGCCCAACCGAGACCCCCTCCACGTCCGTTTCGGCGGCCAGTGCCATTGAACCTGCTTCGGCTTCACGACGAGCAGCCGAAGTCGACCGGCCAGCGTGGCCCCACTTCCTGATCAGCAGTCTCCAACGCTCCTTGCGGTCGAAGGCACTCCCGATCTCTGTGCCCGTGGGCCTTCACCGTGCCCGTCCAGGTACATCGTGGGGTCGGCCACAGAGACTGGCCGCCGGAGAGGCGGCCGAACCGTTGATCAACAGGGTCCGGGGCAGGAGACCGCCCTACGGCCACTGCGAGCGTCGCTGAGCAGCGTCATGGAGGAGGCGACGATCATGCCGTCGACAGAGAGTGGGAACAGAGCCGCGCGCCACTCGGGCTCTCGGTGGCGCAGGGCGAGCTCGTACGTGCGTGAGTAGGAGACGACGGCCGCGATCACGGCCAGCAGCAGCACGGCGGCGACGGTTGTCCAGCGGGACCATCGGAAAGACTGCATCACAGGTCGCCGCCCGTCCAGCGACAGGTCCACGCTCAGGACCAGCGGGCGCGGGTTCTGTGGGGGGATGGTTGAAGCCCCCCCCTCGGACACCAGCAGGAACACGGTGCGGGTCGAGAGCAATCTCGGCCCGCACTTCGCGTTGTGGGGCTCAGTTCGTCCGCGCGGCGGCGGACAGGTGTTCCCACTGGGTGGTCGAGGTGACCAGGGTCGCGCACCACAACGCGCCCAGGGCCCAACCGCCCAGCACGTCGGTGGCCCACACCGCGCCGAGGTAGGCGGCCACGGCCCCGGCCGCTCCCGCCCAGAGCACGGCCACGGTCCAGCAGGTCACCGCGCGAACCCAGCTGCGCGCCCGCCCGCTCGCCAGACACGCCAGGACCCCGGCGACGGCGGTCGTGGTCGCGATCTCCAACGCGGGGAAGGACCCGCCGGTGGGAGGGGCGACGAGGGCACTGGCCGATGGTGGCCCGACGCGCCTGACCAACGCGGCCACCAGCAGGGCGCTGCCCGCGGCACCGCCCCACGCCGCCAGGGCCAGCACCAGGTCGCGGCGGCGCGCACGCGTCAGGAGGGCGCCGACGACCGCGACGCCCAGGGACCCCCACACGCCCGTGAGACCGTGAAGCGGGACGACGATCGAGGTCAGGGCGGCGTCCCGGTGCGTGACCAGCCAGTCCAGGATCGGTCGGTCGACGCGGACGGCCTCCTCACCGACGATGACGTCCTGGAGCACCGCGCCGAAGAACCATCCTCCGGCCACGATGAACGCGATCCCGGCGGTGAGTTGCAGGCCCAGCACCGTGTGCGGTTCGAATCTGCGGCCCAGCCACCGGACCTGCCGGTCGTAGCGCGCGAGGACGGCGCGGACGCTCGGCCTCCCCGCCTGGCGCTCGGCCCAACGGCGCACGCGGTCGGGGTGACGGGCGATCCACTTGGCGAGGACCACCGAGAACAGGACCACCGCGCCCGCGAGCAGCACCAGGATCACGGCCGCGCCGAAGATCCGCTCCACGTGCTGCCAGGAGTTCCCCGCGAGGTACCCGATCAGGGTCACGGACGTCGCCCACACCGCACCGCCCAGCGCGTTCCAGACGAGGAAGCGCCGGTATCCCAGACCACCGGCGCCCGCCAGCGCGGGGACGAGGGCCCGCGCGAACCCCACCCAGCGGCCGAGGAAGACCGCGTGACCGCCGTAACGCCCCACGAACCCCTCGGCCCGCTCCCAGCGGGCGCTGCCGATCAGGCGGCCCATTCTCCCCGTGGTCAGGCGCGGTCCCAGTCGACGCCCGACCAGGAAGCCGACCGAGTCCCCGGCCACGGCCCCGACGATCCCGCAGGCCGCGACGGCGAAGGGGTCCGCGTGGCCCAGACCGGCCACCGCTCCGGCAACCAGCAGTCCGGTCTCACCGGGAACCACCAGCCCCACGAAGACCGCCGACTCCAGGAACGGCAGCAGGAGGGCGACGGAGTAGATCACACCGACCGGTACGGTCAGCAGCCATTGTTCCCAGTTCCCCACCCTGCCCCCACCCTCCTCCACGACGAGGTCGGACCGCCGCGTGACGCGGGCCCGTGTCCGTGACCGACCGGCGTCCGTGTCTGGCCGGTCCGCAGGACCATGTTCGTCCGCTCCGCCTCCGCCCCGTCCGAGCGACACACACGCGGAGTCGGCGGCCGGAGCAGGTCTCAGACGTGGAAGGGCACGGTGGTGACGACGATCCTGGGACGCTCACGAAGGGCGTGCCTGAGCCGGAACGCCATCCGGTCGTGCAGGACCCGTTGCCACCAGCGCCGGGGCACCACCTCGGGCAGGATCACCGTGATCGTCAGGTCCGACCGCTGTTCGCGCAGCGCCTCGATGTAGTTCACCAACGGCGCGATGATGGTCCGGTAGGGGGTGACGACCACCTCCAGGGGCAGGTGGTCCCCCCAGTGCAGCCAGTACCCCCGCATCCGCTCGGCCTCCTCCTCGGAGGGGCTGAGGTGGACGGCGAGGACGGGCTGCCGCAGTGAGGCCGCGTAGGCCAGGGCACGGATGTTGGCCAGGTCCAGCGTCTCCACGGGAACGACCGACAGGTGGTGGATCTCCTCGGGGGTCTCCTCCACCTCCTGGTCCCCCGGCCTCTCCGCGCGGCCCGCCGCGTTCGTGTCGGGCGCCGCCTGCTCCGCCGTCGCCTCCGTTTCCGGCCGCTCTTCGGGGGTCGGGGCCTCGGGCGGACGGCGGACCGCGCCGCTCGGGACGCCCGGCGCGGGGGCCGTGTGGGGCCGCAGCCGCAGCGCGTTCCCGACCGCGTCGTAGTGGACGCGGATGCGCAGGGCCAGCACGACGAACGCGGCCACGGCCAGGAGCGCCACCCACGCTCCCGCGCTGAACTTGACGATGGCGGCGGTGACGAACACCCCCGCGCACATCACTGCCCCGGTGGCGTTGAACGCGAGGCTCTTGCGCCAGTGCCGGGCGCGCGAGCGCCACCAGTGCACCACCATGCCCGCCTGCGAGAGCGTGAAGGCCAGGAAGACCCCGACCGCGTACAGCGGGATCAGGGAGGTGGTGTCGCCACCGAAGGAGGCGAAGACGAGGGCGGCCGCGACGGAGAGCAGGAGGATGCCGTTGCTGTAGGCCAGCCGGTCGCCCATGCGCATGAACCCGCGCGGGGCGTGGTGGTCGCGTGCCAGCAGGGACAGGACCCGTGGGAAGTCGTTGTAGGCGGTGTTGGCGGCCAGCAGGAGGATGGCCGCGGTGCTGGCCTGGACGAGCACGTACATCGCCCCGGTCCCGAAGGAGTGCCGGGCCAGCTGCGAGAGCACGGTCTCGCCCTTCGCCGGGATCGTGCCGGTGACCAGGATGAGGGCCATCAGACCACCGAACAGCGCCAGCAGGGTGAGGATCATCCAGGTCAGGGCGGTGCGGGCGTTGCGCCACTCCACGGGCCTGAAGGCGGGGACGGCGTTGGTGATGGCCTCGATGCCGGTCAGGGCGGTGGCCCCCGACGTGAAGGCCCTCAGGATGAGGAACAGCGTGACGCCCGTGGTGGCGTTGACCTGGGGTGTGGGAGCCGGGGGGAAACCGCGCAGGGCCGCGTCGACGAGGCCGACGACGATCACGGCGCCGACGGAGAGGACGAAGACGTAGGTGGGGGCCGCGAAGAGGAGGCCCGCCTGGCGCACGCCGCGCAGGTTCCCGGCCAGGAGCACGGCGATGACCCCCAGCCCGATGGGCACGGTCGCTCCGCTGAGCGAGGGCACCGCGGACGTGATCGCGGCGATACCGGCGGCGATCGAGACCGCGACGGTGAGGACGTAGTCGACGATGAGGCCGCCCGCCGCCAGGAGACCGGGTGTCCGACCGAGGTTGTGGCTGGCCACGATGTAGGAACCGCCGCCATTGGGATAGGCGCGGATGGTCTGTCGGTAGGAGAGTCCCACCGCCAGCATCATCAGCATGATCACCAGGGCGATCGGCAGGGACAGGGAGAGGCCCGCCACGCCGCCGATGACGAGGATGGTGAGCATCGCCTCGGGGCCGTAGGCGACGGAGGACAGGGCGTCGGAGGACAGCACGGGCAGGGCGACGAGTTTGCGCATGCGTTCGCGGACCAGGGCGGTGCTCTTCAGGGCCGGCCCCAGCAGCACGCGGCGCAGCCGGTACCCGGCACGGCCCGCGGGTGTGGAGGCTTCGTCAGCGGACTCCGAGGCGAGCGTCGTCCGGGGGTCCCCGCCGAGTTCGGAGACGGTGACGAAGCGTTCGTAGCGCGGCTGACGGACCTGGTGGCGTGCCGGGTAGCTGCCCACGTTCGGGTCCACCGGGAGGGCACGGCGCCACTCCCTCGGCTCCCCCGTCACCTGACCCCACTCGCGTCCGATCTGGTGGAGCGCACTGAGTTGCCCGGTGGTGAGATCGGGCAGAAGGTCACTCGGTGCGGGTGGTCGAGTGGAGCGTTCCTCCGTCATGCGACCAGTGTTGTTCATCGAGGCCGCAGGGCCCCGCATTTGTGGGGACACCGTCGGTCGGCGTCCGGAGGTGTGCGAGCGGATCGGGGTGCGGGCCCGCACGGTCCGACCAGGCTCCTCCTCCCGGAGCGTCGCCGCCCCGGTCCGGCGACCGAAAAAACTCGCCATTCGGGCGAACTCCTCCGCACTCTCCGCCATCAGAACGCACAGAAAGAAACCACGGACACAAGAGAGCGGCGCCGGGAGCGATCAGCACGGCAGAAGATAAGGGCGTCCCGCATTGCCGAGTGACCGAAAAACAAGAGAACACGGACACGCGTCGACGGCGTCATTCGCCCGGCACATCTGAACCCGTGCCGATGAGCCTCAGCCAGAGGTCAGAGCACCTCTCGGCGGGATCGACCGAAAGGGAAGCGTCCACCTGAGCGCACTTTTCCCGGGTTCGTACGACACCGCGCCTCCCCCACCGCGCGTGTTTCCCCTTCCCGGAATACCCGCACCGGTCGTACCCGAAAACCCGCACCCTTGATGAGACATCTCCTTCCTTGGGGAGAAAGGAATCGCATGAAGCGCACTTTCCGTACCACCGTCCTGGCTCTCGCGACCTCCGGCCTGGTGGTCCTCGGCTCCGCGGCGTGCTCCTCCGAGGCAGTGGTCAACGCGGTGTCGGGCGATTCCCCCCAGACGAGCGAGGGGAACGGCGAGGGGAACGAGGCCGCGGTGGTCACCGAGCCCCGGTCCGGCAAGCTGGAGTTCGTCGCGCCGGGTGAGTTCATGATCGACGGTGAGGCCTTCTTCGTCAGCGAGGAGACCCGCATCCTGGGCGGCCACCACGCCTGCCCCGCCGAGGACGGCGTCGACGACGACGGCTTCGGGATCGTGGAGTGCGACCTGGAGTCCCTGGAGGCCGCCACCCAGAGCGGCACGGACGTCCACGCGAGGGCCGAGGTGCTGGAGACCGGGAACGCCGAGTCGATCACGGAGTACGACAACGACAGCCACCAGCAGCCCGAGGAGCCGGTGGACGAGGGCGCCACGGGCGGGGGCGAGGAGTACGTGGTGGGCGAACTGGAGTACATCGCCCCGGGTGAGTACATGATCGACGGGACGGCGTTCTTCGTCTCCGAGGACACCGTGATCATCGGCGGCGTCAACGCCTGCGCCGGGGGCGTCCAGGACCCGGACACCGGCGACGTGGCGTGCGACTTCGACAGGTTCGACGCCACCCTCGCGAACGGGACCACGATCATGGCCGAGGTCGAGATCGCCGACGGCATGGCGGAGTCGATCACCGAGTTCTAGACCGCACGGGGACGGCTCGCGTCTCCCGCACACACCGATGAAGGCCCTGCCCAGCAGGGCCTTCTTTCATGTTCCCACCAGCAGTGACGCCTGAGCGCAACCTCACAGAACCGGTCGGCGGGCCGGGCGCGGATCCGAACGTAGCCTTCTCATTGGGTGAGAATTTGCCCTTTTCATCCCTTTTGTCCGATCCATAGAGTGAGCCGGTCCCGAGCGCCGCTCGGAGCTGGCTCGGTCCGGGAGAGGGGGCGCCATGTCAGCCGACGCGACGTCCGGCAACTCGGGGCGGACCACCGACCGCCTGCTCGGCGTGCTGATGGTCTTCGCCGAAGCGGAACGCGCCACCGCCTCGGAGGTCTCCGAGGCCACCGGCATCCCGGTCAGCACCGTCTACCGGATGCTGGACCGGCTGTCCGCGACCGGGTTCGTCCAACGTGTCGGCACGGCCTACGGGGCCGGTCCCGTGGCGGTCCGGTTCGCGGAGAAGTACCGCAACGGGGCGCTGGAGCGCACCGCCATCGGCCCACGGCTGGAACGGCTCTCGCACGAGTCCGGGGAACTGGCTGCCTTCATGGTGCCGGTCGGCACCGAGGCCCTGTGCGTGGACGCGGTCGAGGGAGCCCGGGTCCTGCGCTGCTGCTACACCCGCGGAGCCGTACGGCCGCTGCTGCGCGGAGCCACGGCCGAGGCACTGCTGGCCCACCTCCCCGAGGCACGGCGCCGGGAGGTGTACGCCGCCTACCGGCTGCCCGCCGAACAGGTGCGGACCCTGGAGGCCGCGCACCCGCTGGTCCGGGCACAGGGCGTGGCGGTCAGTGAGAGCGCCCTCGACGAGGGCGTGTGGGGCGCGAGCGCCCCCGTGCTCGGTGACTCGGGAGCCCTGAACGGGGTCGTCACCGTGATGGCCCCGGCCGCGCTGACCGAGCGCCGGCGCCCGTACTACGTCCGTCTCGTCAAGGAGGCGGCGCGTGACCTGAGTGGAGGAACGATTTGAACAGGGTGGATCCCCCCGTCTGGACCGGGCGCGACGACGGCCCCGGCGCCGAACACCGGCGCTGGCACGGCACCGTGCGCCCGCTCGACGGCGCCGACCGGGCCGGAACCGTGATCGTCGGCTTCGCCTCCGACGAGGGTGTGCGCAGGAACGGGGGCCGCACCGGCGCCGCCGAGGGCCCCACCGCCCTGCGCCTCGCGCTCGCTCCGCTCGCCCTGCACCGGGACGAGGCGCTGTACGACGCCGGGGACGTCCGCGTGGACGACGGTGACCTGGAGACCGCCCAGCGCGCGCTGGGCGCGGTGGTGGCCGGGGCCATGAGGGCCGGGCACCTCCCCGTCGTGCTCGGTGGCGGCCACGAGGTCGCCTACGCCAGCTACCTGGGTCTGGACGAGGGGCTGGGATCGGACCGGACCCGCACCCTGGGTGTGCTCAACATCGACGCCCACTTCGACCTGCGCGAGGAGCCGAGGCCCACCTCCGGCACACCGTTCCTCCAGATCTCCGAGGCCGAGCGGGCCCGGGGACGCGCCTTCCGGTACGCCGTCGTCGGGATCAACGAGGCCGCGAACACCCCCGTGCTCTTCGACCGCGCCGACCGGCTCGGCGTCGAGTACCTCACGGACGACCAGTGCACCGCCACGCACCTGGAACGGGTGCTGGCCTTCGTCCGCTCCTTCCTGGACACGGTGGACGACGTCCACCTCACGCTCGACCTGGACGCCCTGCCCGCGTGGGTGGCTCCCGGGGTGAGCGCCCCCGCGCCGCTCGGCGTTCCCACCGAGGTGGTGCAGGCCGTGGTCGAGGAGGTCGCCGCCTCGGGACGGCTGGCCCTGTTCGACGTGGCCGAACTCAACCCGTCCCTGGACGTGGACGGACGGACCGCGCGCGTCGCCGCTCGCATGGTGGACCGCGTACGCGCGGCCAGAGGACGGAACTCGTGAACATCTCCCTGGACCTGATCCAGACCACCACCCTGGCCGTCGTCCTCCTGCTCCTGGGCGAGTTCGCCCGGCGCCATGTGGCCTTCCTCCAGCGGTTCAGCATCCCCGGTCCGGTGATCGGCGGCTTCGCGTTCGCGCTGGCCGTCCTGGCCCTGCGGGAGACCGGCGTGGCCCAGCTGGAGCTGGACACCACGTTGCAGGAACCCGCGATGATCGCGTTCTTCACCACCATCGGACTGGGTGCCAGCGTCACTCTGCTCCGCAAGGGCGGCAAGCTGCTGATCATCTACCTGCTGGCCTGTTGGACCCTGGCGATCCTCCAGAACGTGGTGGGCATCGGGATGGCCACGGTCCTGGGCATCGACCCGGTGCTGGGTGTGATGGCCGGTGCCGTCGCCCTGGAGGGCGGCCACGGGGCCGCGGCCGCGTTCGGGCCCACCGCCGAGGCCCTGGGCACCGACGGCGCCACCGCGATCGCCATCGCCGCGGCCACGTTCGGCCTGGTCGCGGGTGGCCTGCTGGGCGGGCCGATGGCCTCCTGGCTGATGCGGCGCCACAAGGTGCGGGTGCCCGAGGCCTCGGAGAACGCCGCCGCAACCGCCGTCGAGGCGGAGGAGAAGGAGGAGCCGCTGGGCTACGGCCCGCTGGTGAACACCGCCGTGCTGATCGGCGTGGTGATGGTGGCCGGGGTCGCGCTGGGCACGTGGTTCAGCGAGACCACCGGGTTCGTGCTGCCCGCGTACGTGGGCGCCATGGTGGTGGCGGCCGTCGCGCGCAACGTCGCCGACCGCTTCGGGCTGCGCATGCACCAGGGCGCGCTGTCGCTGGTGTCGTCGCTGTCGCTCGGCCTGTTCCTCACCATGGCCATGATGGGCCTGCGGATCTGGGACCTGTACGCGCTGGCCCTGCCGCTGGTCCTGCTCCTCGCGGTCCAGGTGATCGTCCTGCTGCTGTTCGTCGCGCTGGTCGTGTTCCGACTGCTGGGGAAGGGCTACGACGCCGCGACGATGGCGGCGGGCATGGTCGGCCACGGTCTGGGCGGCACCCCCAACGCGATGGCGAACATGGACGCCTTCAACCGGCGTTTCGGGGTCCGTTCGGAGAAGGCCTTCCTGATCGTCCCGTTGGCCGGAGCGGTGCTGATCGACATCGTGGCGCTGCCGTGGATCGTGTGGTGCATCAACGCGGTGGCCTGAGCGGAGCCGCCCCGAGGGACCCCCGGATCACCGACCCGGGGGTCCCTACCCTTCTCACCCCGGGGTTCACTCCAGGGCGGGGGGTCCGGGGGCTCCCTTCCGGGCCAGCTCCGCCAGGAGGCCGCTCAGGAGCGCGATCTCCTCGTCCGTGCCGACCGAGACCCGTAGACGCCCCGGATAGCCGAGCAGCGAGCACTCGTGCACGTGGACACCGCGTGCGGACAGCCACTCCTCGACGCGCACGGCCTCGGCGGGGTCCTGGCACCGCGCGATGACGAAGTTGGTCTGGGTGCGCCGGACCTCGACGAACAACCCCGAGGCGCCGAGGATCTCCACCAGGCGTTCACGCCCCCGGACCACCTGGGCGCGGTGTCCCGCCAGGTAGGCGTCGTCGGTGATGGCGGCGGCGGCCACGTGCAGGCTGACCGCGTCCGCCGAGTAGAACCGCTGTCGTTCCCGCAAGCGGGCGGCGAGCAGCGGTGGCGCGGCCAGGACCCCGAGCCGCAGGCCCGCGAGCCCGAGGGCCTTCGACAGGCTGCGGAAGACGCAGAGGTTCTCCCACTCCCCCAGCCTCGGGACGTATCCGGGTTCTTCGGAGAAGTCGACGTAGGTCTCGTCCACGCAGACGAGGTCGACCCGGGAGGGCAGCGCGTCCAGCCACTCGCTGGCGACGACGGTTCCGGTCGGGTTGTTGGGGCGGGCGACGAAGGCGACCCCGTGCGGTCCCACCCGTTCGGGGCCGACCGTGGGCTGCCCGTCCTCCCGCAGCGGCAGTCGGGTGGTCGGCAGCCCGTGGATCTCGGGGCGCGTCCAGAAGGCGTCGAACCCGGGAACGGTGCACCAGACCCGGTCGGTGAGCGAGGTGAGCAGGTCGATGGCCTCGTCGACACCGTTGGTCAGGACCAGGGACTCCGGCCGTACCCGCCAGTGGGCGGCGATCTCCTCGCGCAGCAGTGCGCTGGCACCACGGGGGTAGCGGTGCAGGGAGTTCTGGAGGGCGAGCAGGCGGTCCACGGCGGACGGCGGCGGCCCGGCGGGGGACTCGTTGGAGCTCAGTTCCGCCGTTTTCCCCGGCTCCGGTTCCCTCTCCGACTTCGCGCGCGTCTCGATCAACGTGCGCCCCCGGGGCTCAGGCGCAGGCGGTAGCCGAGCAGGAAGCCCGTGGAGTCGACGCGGGGGTCGGCCGTCAGCTGTTGGGCGACCTCGGCACCCGCCTCGGTGAAGAGCTCGTGCCAGAACGCGTCCCGCTCCAGACGCTGCTCGGTGAGGTAGTGCACGAGGAAGTACGGGTTGTAGTAGGAGAGGGCCAGCCGATGGGCCATCGCGGCGCGGTCGGCGATGCGGTTGTCGACCTCGATCACGACCCAGTGCGCGTCCGGGTGGTGGGTGAACACCTCGCGCACGAGGCCGACCACCGCCTCCCTCCCCTGCTGTTCCAGGAGTTCTTGGAGCACGAAGGCGGAGATGAAGCAGACGGGGCCGGGGCCGAGGTCCAGTTCGGGCGCGTTCTCCGCACCGGCCACCCGCAGTCGGACGCGCTGGTCGAGTCCGCGCCGACGCATGAGTTCCTCCCCCGCGCGGACACTCGCGGGCTCCGGATCGACCCCGATGGCCGACAGCCCGGGCAGGAGCTCCATGAGGTCGGCCAGGGATCCGCCGTCGCCGCACCCGAGGTCGACCACGGACTCGATCTCGTCGCGGACCGCCCCGAGCAGGTCGACGATCACGGGATAGGCGTCGTACTGGCTGATGCCGCAGCTGCCGACGCCGACGTCCAGTCCGGAACGGGAGGCGAAGCCCGCCCCCTCCTGAAGGGTCCGGCCGAGCTGTTCGAAGGTCTGGGAGTAGCCGCCGACGAGGAGTTTGTACCAGGAGGAGAACACGGCGGTCTCCCTCGCCCTCTCCTCCAGGGAGAAGGCGCCGTCGTTCTCACTGAGGTAGCCCTCGTTGGCGAGGTAGTGGAGGACCCCGACCAGGCGCCGGGGCTGGAGGGAAAGGCTTTCCGACAACTCCTCCACGGTGCGGGGACCCGCGTCGAGCTCCTTGTGGAGCCCGGTTTCCATGAACTGGTGGAGCACCTGCGCCAATACGAAGTACCTGACTGGCTGCAAAGCCTCCACCAGCCTGATCTCCAGACCGGATTTCATGGTTTCAGGCATGACGAATCCCTTCACGACAATTGCGCGTGATTTCCCTGGACCCCGGTGCGGTTAACGGCCCGGGTCGGCCGTGACGACGTGCAGTGCGAGCAGGACGAGGGTCAGCCCGCAGACGATCTGGACCGTCCGGTACCACACGGGTTGGTGGAGGCGTCGGAGTGCGTGGTGGGAGAAGTACGAGAGGAATCCGAGCCAGGCCGCCACCAGGAGGCAGTCGACGAGGCTGAGCAGCATCATGGCGGGCATCGGCGCCCACCCCTGCGGCACGAACTGGGGGAGGACCGCCAGGAAGAAGAGTCCGGCCTTGGGACTCAGGAGGTCGGCGAGGAGTCCCTGCCGGAACCACCTGCGCCCGAGCATGGGCCGCACCCGGGTGTGGCCCGAGGGGACCGTGGCGGGCGCCGGTTCGGGTTCGGGGGTCCGGGCGGGAGGGCGTTCGACGGCGGTGCGCACCCCCAGGTAGGCGAGGTAGGCCGCACCCGCGTAGCGCAGGGCCTCGAAGGCGGCGTCCGAACGGGCCACGAACGCGGCGACCCCGACCGCTGCCGCGAAACCCCAGGCGAGGGATCCCAGGGCCGCGCCCATGGCCGCCGAGAGAGCGGGTCGGACCCCGTGCACGATGCCGTTCCTCAGAACGATCACGGTGGCGGGACCCGGAGTGACGGTGACAATGAGCGAGAACACGACAAAAGATGCCAACGCCTGCTGAGCGTCCATACAACCCGTTTCGCGAGGATGCTCATTCGGATACGAATACAAGCTATAACGCACCGTGATGCCGAACAAGAGGCCAAGGCACGGTTTTCCAACTGACCGATCCGGGCAGTATGTTTCGAATTTCAATGTTTGGCACTGTTTAATGGATCGTGCCAGCCCATTTAACCCTTGTGCAACGTGCCTCGGTCGACGCTTTCGAGATTTTCGGCCACCACCCCTCCGCGCGGGATCCAGCCGACACCCGGGGCCGCCGTCCGCTCGGGCGATTCCCCCGCCGACAAAGCTGGCCAGCCAGGTGGCACGCCGACGCGCCGACAAGTGGGACGCGGATCCTTAGCGTGATATCACATGTACCGAAAGTAATCATGCGGACCGCAGTCGGTCTTCCCGTACTGAACCGTGCCGTCCCCGACGTCCCCGTGTCCGACCTCGACCGCCGACCGACGCCCGACCCCGCCCGAGGCGCGGCGCGGCACACTCAGCCCACTCGGCTGTCGGCCTCTGCATGCCCGAACCCGTGGAGAAGACACCCTTGACCCTGACCCGCCGTCCTTCCGTGATTCCAGGGCACCGAGCCCTCCCATCCGAATCCTCTCGACAGGCCCCCACCGGGACCACCGACTCCCTCGCCTCCGTGCCGCGCCCCGCCGCCCCGGCCCCGGGGAGGCACCATGAGGCGTGAGGCCGTCATCACCGGTGTCGGGGTGGTCGCTCCCGGCGCGACCAACGCGACCGCCTTCTGGGAGATGCTCACCGCGGGCAGGACCGCGACCCGGGGCATCACCCTGTTCGACCCGACGGGCTTCCGGTCCCGGATCGCCGCCGAGGTCGACTTCGACCCCGTCGCGCTCGGTCTGGCTCCCGAGCAGGCCGAACGTATGGACAGATACGCCCAGTTCGCCGCCGTCGCCACCGCCGAGGCGCTGGCCGACAGCGCCGTCTCACTGGCCGAGGTGTCCCCCTGGCGCGTCGGAGTGAGCATGGGGACGGCCGTCGGCGCCACCTCCCAGCTCGACCGCGAGTACGCGGTGATGAGCCGGGGCGGCGCGGACTGGGTGGTGGACCCCGGTGCCGCCGGGCCGCACCTGGACCTGGCCCTGTCTCCGAGCTCCCTGTCCGGGGAGATCGCCGAGCGGGTCGGCGCGCGCGGCCCGGTGCGCACCGTCTCCACCGGCTGCACGTCGGGGCTCGACGCCGTCGGCTACGCGGCGCAGGCCATCGAGGACGACCTCGCGGACGTGGTGGTCGCGGGGGCGGCCGAGTCCCCGATCTCCCCCATCGCCATGGCCTGCTTCGACGCCATCAGGGCCACGTCGGACACCAACGACGACCCCGAACACGCGTCCCGGCCCTTCGACCGGCACCGGAACGGCTTCGTCATGGGCGAGGGGGCGGCCGTGCTCATCCTGGAGGAGGCGTCGGCGGCGCGCCGCCGGGGGGCGCGTACGCGCTGCCGGGTCGCGGGGTTCGCCAACCACGGCAACGCCTTCCACATGACCGGGCTGCGCCGCGAGGGCACGGAGATGGCCCGGGCCATCACGACCGCGCTGGACCAGGCGCGCCGTCCCGCCACCGACGTGGACTACGTCAACGCCCACGGTTCGGGGACCGTGCAGAACGACCGGCACGAGACCGACGCGGTGAAGCGGGCCCTGGGTGAGCACGCCCGCCGCACCCCCATGACGTCGATCAAGTCGATGGTGGGGCACTCGCTCGGCGCGATCGGCTCCATCGAGCTCGCCGCGTGCGTCCTGGCCATGGACACCGGAGTGGTCCCGCCCACGGCGAACCTCACCACCCCGGACCCCGAGTGCGACCTGGACTACGTGCCCGTGACGGCGCGCGAGCGGAACGTCGACGTGGTCCTGTCCGTGGGCAGCGGCTTCGGCGGGTTCCAGTCGGCGGTCGTCCTGGACCGAGGAAGCGAGGTGCGGTCATGAACCCGGTGATCACGGGACTGGGAACGGTCTCCCCCGCGGGGACCGGAACCCACGACTACTGGGCGGCGCTCATGGAGGGCCGCTCGCTCATCGCCCCGCTCACCGACTTCGACACCAGCGGGTTCCCGGTCCGTCTGGCCGGGCGGGTCCGGGGGTTCGACCCCCGCGCGCACCTGGACGGGCGGTACGTCGTCCAGACCGACGCGTTCACCTGGTTCGCGATGGTCGCGGCCGAGGAGGCGCTGGAGGACTCGGGCTTCGACGTCACGGCGGACCCCTACGCCACCGGGGTGCTGATCTGCTCCGGCGCGGGCGGGGCCGAGTTCGGGCAGCGCGAGCTGACCGAGCTGTACGGCAAGGGCCCCAGCCACGTGGGCCCCTACCAGTCCATCGCGTGGTTCTACGCGGCCAGCACCGGCCAGGTGTCGATCCGCAACGGCCTCAAGGGCATGTGCGGTGTCCTGGTCACCGACGAACCGGGGATGCTCGACGCCCTGGGCCAGGCGGGCCAGGCCCTGCGCCGGGGAGGCTCCGCGATGCTGGTCGGCGCCAGCGAGTCGGCGCTCGGGGCGCCCTACTCCCTGGCCTGCCAGGCGGTCTCCGGCACGCTCGCGGAGGGGGACGACCCCGACTCCGCGTACCTGCCGTTCACCGAACGGACGGTCGGCTACGTCCCCGCCGAGGGCGCGGCCGTCGCGCTCGTGGAGGACCACGACCTGGCCAGGGCGCGCGGAGCCCGGGTGCGGGCCGTCGTCGCGGGCCACGCGAGCACCTTCGGGTCGGTCGGGGGCTACGACCCCGGGGGCGAGGGCCTCCTGCACGCGGCCCGGGGCGCGATGCACCGCGCCGGTGTCACCCCGGACCAGGTGGACGTGGTCTTCGCGGACGCCCTCGGCATGCCGAAGGCCGACGCCGACGAGGCCGCGGCGCTGCGACGGCTCTTCCCCGACGGCGTGGCCGTCACGGCTCCGAAGACGGGGTTCGGCCGGGCCCACACCGGGGCCGGAGCGCTCGACGTGGCCGCCGCGGTCCTCAGCCTGGAACACCAGGTCATCCCGCCCACTCCCCGCGTCCCCGACCCGCCCGCCGGGCTCGACCTGGTCGTCCGGGTGGCCCGGCCGGCACCGCTGCGCACCGCGCTGGTCCTGTCCCGGGGCATGGGCGGCGGGACCTCGGCGGTCGTCCTCACCAGCCCACACCACGTCTGAACACGAGAACCGAACCCGAGATTCGAGGAGAGGCATGGCACAGGAACACATCACGTTGGAGGAGCTGGTGGAGCTGATCTCCGCCAGCGCCGGCGTACGGACGGACACCGGAACCGCCGCGACACAGTCGTTCGAGGAGCTGGGCGTCGACTCGCTCGGCGTGCTCGGCATCGTCGCGGAGATCGAGCGCCGGGTCGGCCGCAAGCTGGGCAGCGAGGCCGAGCTGTCGCCCTCCCCCACCGCCCTGATCGCGTTCGTCAACGAGGACGCCCCCACCCTCGTGGAAGGTGTGTGACCCCGATGGCAGTCAAGGTCGAGTACGACATCCTCATCGACGCCCCCTACGACCTGGTCTGGGAGGTGACCAACGACGTGGCCTCGTGGGCCGACCTGTTCGCCCCGAGCTACGAGTCGGTCGACGTCATCCACCAGGAGGGCGACACGATCCGCTTCCGGATCACGAAGGTCCCCGACGAGGAGGGCCGGGTCATGACCTGGGTCTCCGACCGCACGATGGACCGTGAGGCGGGCCAGACCCGGGCGGCGCGGGTGGAGACCGGGCCGTTCGAGTTCATGCACATCGTCTGGGACTACGAGCAGGAGCCGGAGGGTGTGCGCCTGACCTGGAACTACGAGTTCGCGGTGAAGCCGGAGTGCCCCTGGTCCGAGGACCGGATGGAGCAGCACTTCGACGAGAGCGTGCCGGAGGAGATGTCGAAGGTCAGGGAGAGGATCGAGGCGCGGGCCCGCGAGCTCGCCGAGACGGTCTGACCGTCGCCCCGCATCGGGGCCCCGCTCCCGGCAGCGTCACCGTGCCGGGGGCGGGGCCCCTCCGCGTACCCGACCCCTCAGACCCCGGAGCGCCAGGTGCCCTGGGCGACGTCGGGCACGAAGGCGGTCAGCCGCTCCAGGGTGGCGGGGTCGGTGAGGTCGACCCTGCGGCCCTCCTGCGCGGACAGGTAGGCCGCCATCAGCAGCCGGGTCACGTCCCTGCCGTCCCGCAGGTCCTCCCGGGGCGGCTTCCCGTCCAGGAACCGCTCGACCATGTGGCGGTTCTCCTCGGTGTAGCCGTAGGTCGCCGCCTCGTCGGGGACCACCGGCATGAGTCCGCCCTCGGCGTTCTGCTTCTCCACCAGGTCCTCGCCGACCCCGCCGGCGATCTCACGGCTGAGGAACACCCTCGACTCCGTGTCCAGCGTGTTGGAGGACATGGAGTACTCCGGGCCGAGGAGTTCGTAGCTGAGCCGCAGCCCCGCGCCCACGTAGCTCCACGACGTGGTGGCCTCCGCGACCACCTGGTGGCCGTCGCCGTTGACGTAGACCACGGTGGCCCTCGCGTAGTCCTCGGCGGGGCTCCTGCGGTAGTCCACCTCGGGTCCGTACCGGTTGACCAGCTCGTCCGCGTAGTGCGGGCGCGCCCACTTCAGGCAGGCGATGGTCGCCTCCACGCTCACCGGGCGCAGCCAGTCCCTGGCCTGGGTGCCGGGCGGGGTGAGGAGGTACCGGGAGGCCTCCACGCTGTGGCACATCATGTCGTTGAGGACCCCGCCGCCCTGGTGCTCCCCCTGCCAGAACCAGGCCCGGTGCGGGCCGCTGTGCTCCTCCGCGCACCGCGCCAGGTACGGGGAGCCGGACGCGGCGGCGCCACGGGCCCAGACCAGTTCGTGGGCGCGCGTCACCCCGGGCGCGAAGACCTGGTTCTCCAGGTAGCCGTGGAGCAGACCGGCCCCCTCCACCAGGCTCAGGACCTCCTCCGCCTCGGCCAGCGTGCGGCCCAGCGGCTTCTCGATGGCGATCCCCCGCAGGTCGGCCCGGCCCGAGGTGACCTCCTCGCAGATCGCCCGGACGGTCTCCAGGCGCACGTGGTTCGGGGTGGTCACCCACACCGCCTGGACGGCGGGGTCGCGCACCATCGCGCGCACGTCGTCGTAGGCGGTGGGGTCGCCCACGCGCAGCTCCCTGGCGAGGTCGGCCACCTGGCGCACCGTCTCCGCCGTCCGGCCGCACACCGCCACGACGTCGGCGTCGCGCACGCCCCGGAAGGAGCGGGTGTGGAAGTCGGCGATGAACCCGCTGCCGACGACGCCGACACCGAGCCGACCGTTCACCTGTGAAGTCACGTTGGAGTTCTCCCCATCGAATTGGCGGTACTTGTGGTGGTGGGACCGTGACGGCACGGGGGGTGTCCGCGTCACGGTCGTGGGGGGTCAGGCGCGCAGGTGTCTCTGGCGGCCGTAGGCGGTGAGCACGACGATCAGGACCAGGCCGAAGAGGATCTGGCGCGGTGCGTCCCCCCACTCGCCGCCGCCGATCTGCATGGTGCGCAGCAGGGCGCTCAGCACGGTGAGCAGGACGGCGCCGACGATGGTGCCGAGGTAGCCGCCGACCCCTCCGATCAGCGCCGTCCCGCCGATCACGACGGCCGCGACGCTGTTGAGCATGTAGTCGGCGCCCAGGTTCGTGTAGACGTTCTGGGAGTAGCCGAGGAGCAGCAGACCGCCCACGCCGGCGAACAGCGAGGACAGCACGTACGCGCTGAACCGGACCGCCGAGGGGTTGACGCCGGACAGGTGGGCGGTGGTCCGGTTGGCGCCCACCGCGTAGAGCCGCCACCCGAACGACGTGCGCCGGAGCAGCCAGATCACCACGACCGACAGCGCGAGCCACAGCCACAGGACCCCGGGGACGCCGAACACCGTGTCGCCGGTGACCAGCTGGTTGAGCAGGGGCGCGGCCGACCCCTCGGGGCGTCCGCCGGTGTAGAGGCGGATGAACCCGGCCACCACCGCGATCATGCCGAGGGTCATCACCAGGGGTGGCACCCGGAACAGCAGAACGCCGATCCCGTTGACCACCCCGATCACACAGGCCGAGCCCAGGGCCACCAGCACCGCGAAGAGGAAACCGTCGTCACTGCCGTCCATGAAGCGCGAGGCGACGATGGCGGACAGGGTCGCCGCCGACCCGACCGACAGGTCGATGCCCTCTCCTCCGGCGATGATCACCAGGGTCTGGCCGATGGCGATCACACCGAGGAACGAGGCGACGGTCAGGGTGGTGACGATGTGGCCCCATGTGGCGAAGGCGGGCGAGTAGAGGCTGGCCACGACCCAGAGCAGCAGGGTGACGACACCGGAGATGACCACCGGGTCCCGGGTCAGGCGGCGCGCGGTGAGGGTGGTGGTCATCGTGTGCCTCCTGATGCTCCGGACGCCGAACCGTCGCGGGCGGTGAGGAGCCCGGCGAGCGCGATCGCGGCGATGATGACGCAGCCGTAGACGAACTCGCGGGCGTTGGTGGGAACTCCGGCGAAGAAGACGAGTCCCTGGATGAGGGAGAGCACCACCGCGCCCACCAGCGCTCCGCCGACCCCGCCGGAGCCGCCGCGCAGCCGGGTGCCGCCGATCACGAGCGCGGCGATCGACCCCAGGGTGAGCTCGGTGCCGAGGGTGGGGTCACCGGCCCCGGCGTCGGCCAGCAGCGCCACCCCCGCGAGGGAGGCCACCGCCCCGCCGAGGGTGTAGGACAGCACGCGCACCCTCGACACCGGGACGGAGGAGGTGTAGGCGGCCTCGGCGTTACCGCCCACCGCGTACAGGTGCTGGCCGTAGCGGCTCCCCCGCAGCAGCCGCCAGCTGAGGAAGAGGACCACGAGCAGCACGGCGGGGATGGGCACGTACATCGCCAGGACCATCCGGTAGGTCCCGGTGAGGACCGGCGACACCTCGCCGCCGGGTGTCGGCAGCACCAGCAGGGCGACCCCGCCGAACACCGAGCTCGTGGCGAAGGTCGCCACGATGGGTTGCAGCCGCAGGACCGCCACCACGAGGCCGTTGAAGAGCCCGCAGGCGGCGCCCGTGGCGAGCCCGGCGGCCAGGGCCAGCGGCAGGCGGGCGTCGTCCCCCTGCATGAGCACCACCGACACCGCCGAGGACAGCGTGACGATGGTGCCGATGGACAGGTCGATCCCGCCGCCGAGCACGATGATGGTCTGCGCGGCCGCGATGGTGGCCAGGGGCAGGAAGGTGGCGAAGCTGGCGCTGAGACCGTAGGGCGAGAAGAACCCCGGTTGGAGGATCGCGGAGGCCGTGACCGTGACCAGCAGGAGGAGTCCCACGGCCAGGGCCGGCATGTGCACGGACAGCACGGATCGCACCGGACCGGGCAGGTCCCGCGTTCCGGTGCCCCTCAGGAGGTTCATGCTCCGCCCTCCTCGGCGTGGCGTGGTTCGGGGTCGGGGAGCCGGGTCGGGTGGCCCTCGTGGGCGGCGGCGACGTCGGCGCCGGTGACGTGCATGGCGCTGGCGATCAGGGTGTCCTCCGTGAGTCGGTCCCCGGACACCTCGTCCACCACCCGGCCCTCGAACATCACGAGGACGCGGTCGCAGACCTCGACCAGTTCGCGGTCGTCGCTGGAGCCGACCAGCACGGCGGCCCCGGACGCGGCCAGCTCGGCCACCACGTCGAACATCTCGGCCTTGGCGCCGACGTCGATGCCCTTGGCCGGGTCGTCCATGAGCACCACGGCGGGCTCGGTGGGGAACCACTTGCCGACGACGATCTTCTGCTGGTTGCCGCCGGAGAGCGTGGAGACCGGGTCGTCCAGGGAGCCGTAGCGGGTGTTGACGCGTTCGGCCACGGCGCGGGCGGCCGCGACCTCACGGCGCCGGGACAGCCCCACTCCCAGGAGGGCGCGGCGGCCCACCGAGGGCAGGGCGAGGTTCTCCAGGATCGGGCGGCCCAGCGCCAGGCCCTGCACGCCCCGGTTTCCGGGTACGTAACAGAACCCGGCCCGGACCGCCTGCTTGGGCGAGCGGGGGCGAACGGGGGCTCCGTCCAGCAGTACGGTGCCGCCGGTCCGGCCACCGGCGCCGAACAGCGCCGCCATGAGTTCGGACTGACCCTGCCCCTGGAGACCGCCCAGCCCGAGCACCTCGCCCGCACGGACGTGCAGGGAGACCCCGTGGAGCCGGTCCCCGGTCAGGTCCCGCACCTCCAGGCGCGGCGGCGCGGCGGGGTCGGCGCCCGGGTCCGTCCGCGCCGGGGCCGTGGGGGCGGTGTCGGTCTCCGCCACGGGGGCCGTCCTCCGAGAGCCCGACGTCCCCGCGCTCGGGCGGCCCGACATCAGTTCCAGGAGTTCGGCCTCCGGGGTCCCGGCCACGGTCACCGTGGCCACGTCGGTCCCGTTGCGCATGACCGTGGCCCGGTCGCACACCGCGTAGATCTCGGCCAGCCGGTGGGTGATGAACAGGACCAGCACGCCGCGCGCCCGGAGTTCGTCGACGACCTCGAAGAGCACCTCCACCTGGCCGCGCCGCAGCGAGGCGGTGGCCTCGTCCAGCACGAGCACGCGGGGGTCGCGGACCAGGGCCTTGCACACTTCGACCACCTGGCGTTCGCCGGGGTCGAGGTCGCTCACGCGTTCGCGGACCGGCACCCTGCCGCCGAAGGCCGGGGCGAACCGCTCCAGCCACGGCAGGGACCGCGCCAGGGCGGCGCGGCGGTCGCGGAGCCCGAACCGGGAGGGCTCCACGCCCAGCACGAGGTTGTCCAGGACGGTGAAGTCCTCGACCAGCGACAGTTCCTGGTACACGGAGCTGATCCCGGCCGCCAGGGTGTCGCGGGGGCCGCGCGGCCGCAGCGGAGCGCCGTCCAGCCGGACCTGCCCGGCGTCCGGTCCGACCACCCCGGTGAGCACCTTCAACAGGGTCGACTTGCCGGAGCCGTTGGGGCCGAGGACGGCGTGCACCGTCCCGGCGTGGGCCTCGAAGTCGGCACCGTCCAGCGCGGTGACCCCTCCGTAGCGTTTGCGCACTCCGCTCATGCGCAGAAACGGCGGTGAGTCCACGAGTTCTCTCCCTGCTCCTGTCCGTTCGCGGCCTCCGCCACGGGTGGGTCCCGCCCGGCCTACTCGAAGTAGGCGTCGGCCTCCTCGGGGGTGAGCGCGTGGTCCACGGCGTAGGCGTCGTTCTCGTCGGAGACCTCCGCGAAGCGCTCGTCGAAGGTGTCGTCGGTGATGGTCTCCGGGATGGGCAGCCAGGCGTTGTTGCCGTCGAGCCCGTCCGCGGTGAACTCCTCGCCCTGGAGCATGCGGATCACCACGTGGAGCGCGGACACCGAGACCGACGGCGGGTTGGGGACGCCGATGCTGGTGTAGTCGCCCTCCGCGCGCTGGGCGTCCCACTCGCGCATGTAGCCCACGCGCGCCTCGCCGGTCATGACGACGTCGTCCACGAGGCCCTCGGCCTGGAGGGCCCGGAAGGCGCCGAGCGCCATGCCGTCCTGGACGAACACGCCGTCGACGTCGGGGTTGCTGGCCAGCAGGTCGCGGGTGACGGTCTGGCCCTGGTTCTGGTCCCACTCGGCGTAGTCGTTGGCGACGACCTCGACCCCGGCGGCGTCGAAGACCTCGCTCGCCCCGGACCAGCGGTCCTCGTTGGCGGGGTGGCCGTCGATGCCGTTGACCGCGATGATCCGGCCGCCCTCACCGACCTCGTCGGCCAGCCACTGGGCCGAGAGGGAGGCCCACTCGGCCTGGTCGATGACCACGTTGACGACGTCCTCGGAGGCCACGGCCTGGTCGATGGCGACGATCTCGATGCCCTGTTCGGCGGCCTCCGCGAACACCTGGTCCAGGGCCGTGGGCGAGTTCGGGTTGACGATGATTGCGTCCACGTCCGAGCGGATGAGGTTGCGGATCTGCTGGATCTGGCCGTTGATGTCGACGTCGGCGCTCTCCACGACCAGCTGGTCGACGATCCCCTCCGCCTCGTACTCACCGAAGGCGGTCTCCAGTTCGGACAGCATCTGCTCGCGCCACTCGCTGCCGATGAAGCCGTTGCTGACGCCGATCGTGAACGGGCCCTCGGTCTCGCCCGTTCCACCGCCGCCCTCGGGTGTGCTGCACGCCGTGGCCATCAGTGTCCCGGCCACGGCCGCGGCGCCCAGCGCCAGCGACCCGCGCCAACGTCGCCCAAGCATGTTCCGGTGCCTCGTCGAACCCATCGGGGGGACCTCCATCCTGTGAGCTGAGTCACGAATCTACGCATCCTTGTGGCGACCGTCAATAACCTTTTTGATGACAATCGACAAAAGTCAGCGATGATCCGATCTCCGTTAGCGCAAAAGAACAGAGCGTGGCCAGGGGGCCAAGGAGGGTTTCCCGGGGAACGGAGAACGCCCCCGGCGAGGCCGGGGGCGTTCGGGAACGGCAAGGGCGCGGTCAGCCGAGCCGGGCGGCGAGCGCGCGCAGGGCCTCCGGGCCGAGGGGTTCCGACGCGCTCAGCGGCAGCTCCACCGTGCCGTGGTCGGCGAAGCGGGCGCGGACGGCGTCCAGGACCTCGGGGTCCACGTCCTCCGGGACCTGGTTGACGATCACCCGGCCGAGCCGGAATCCGGCCGCCACCAACTGGGCGGCGGCACGGTCGGTCTCGGCCAGCACCATCCGACGCGGCACCAGCACGAGCCTGACCTCGGCGTCCTCCCGCAGGCGCGCGGCGGCCCGCTCCAGCTTGCGGCGGCGGGCGTGCAGCTTCTCCAGCAGCGGATCGTCGGGAGCGCCGTCGCCCGCGCCACCGACGACACCCACGGCGAAGCGGTCGGCGTCCACAGCCCGTTCGCGCTGGCGCACCAGTCCCCGAACCCACGGGGTCAGCAGTTCGGGCAGGTCCAGCAGGCGTAGCAGGTGACCCGTGGGGGCGCTGTCCACCACGAGCCGGTCCCACGTGCCGGGGACCTCCTCCATGGCGTCCATGAGCAGGTCGGCCAGGGCCGACTCGGCCATGCCCGGACCGGCCGCCGCGTGGTCCAGGTGGCGGGTGACGGCGGGCAGGATCTCCCGGGGCAGGGCGGCGCTGGCGTCGTCACCGATCTGCCGGACCCTGCGTCGCAGGGCGGCGTCCGCGTCGGGCTCGCGTGCCCACAGGTGGTCGCTGACCCGCACCGGGCGGTCGCCCAGGGAAAGGCCCAGCGCGTCACCGAGCGAGTGCGCGGGATCGGTGGACACGAGAAGGGTGCGCAGGCCCGCGTCGGCCAGACCCAGCGCGTGCGCGGCGGCCATGGTGGTCTTGCCGACCCCGCCCTTGCCGCCGAAGAAGACGATGGGGGCCTCCGCCGGGGCGGGCACGGGGGCCACCGGGCGCTCACGACGCCGTCCGCCGAACCTCAACAGCACACCCCCGGTCCACCGAGATCGTCCCGCCCCATGCGCAGGTGCCACTCGTGCAGGTCGGCCACCATGTGGGGAATGAGGTCGAGGGTCTCATAGGAGACGGGCCCCTCCACTCCCAGGGTCTCCAGGAGCAGCAGGGCCCGCAGGGTGTCCTCCTGGGTGCGCGCCTCCCTGCGCAGTTCCTGGCGCCAGCGCGAGGCGAAGACCTCCTCGTGGAAGGCCTCCACCCGTTTCCAGGCGTCACGCGCGCGGGAGAGCGCACCCATGGTGTTACCTCTCCTTCGGGTCGGCCGGGGTCTCCTCGGACGGGGTCTCCTCGGCCTCGGGGAGCTCCCCGGCCCGTCGGGCGGCGAAGGCCTTGCGCAGCGCCAGACCGGCCTCCACGACCAGCCAGACCGCCAGCGCGAAGATGACGAAGTCCAGCGGGGCCAGCAGGAAGAGGTCGATCAGGGAGTCCGACCTCAGGAACGAGACCAGGTTGACAATCAGCGCCCACGAGGTCATCACCAGCAGGAACAGCAACGGGATGAGGATGGCCAGCGGGTTGCGGCCCCGCTTGGTCACCCACACCGCGATCACGGCCAGCGCGAGCCCGGCGGTGAGCTGGTTGGTGGTGCCGAACAGCTGCCAGAGGGTGCCGAAGGCGAAGTCGCCCGGGATGAGCGCCAGGCCCAGGGGGACGATCGAGGCGACCAGGGTCGCGGCGGTGAGGTTGCGCGCCAGCGGCCTGAAGCGGACGATCTCGGCGATCTCCTGGACGATGTAGCGCTGGAGGCGCACGCCGGTGTCCATGGTGGTGGCGGCGAAACTGACCACCACGACCACCGCGAAGATGACGCCGATCTCCAGCGGGACGCCGATGTTGTTGGCGAACTGGCCGACACCCTCGACGAAGTTGCCGGTGGCCCCGGCGGACGCGGAACCGAAGTCGCTGTACAGCCCCCGCCAGTCCGCCAGCGGCGAGGCCGAGGCGGCGACGACACCGGCGGTGCAGGCCAGGATCGAGCAGACCGCGAGCGTGCCCTCACCGGCCGCGCCCAGGTAACCGACCATCCGGGAGTCGGTCTCCTTGTCGATCTGCTTGGCCGTGGTCCCCGACGCCACGAGGCTGTGGAAGCCGGAGATGGCGCCGCAGGCGATGGTGACGAACAGCAGGGGGAACCAGGGCGGGGAACCCGCCGGGACGTCGCTGTTGATCACCGGGGCGACGATCGTGTCCCAGCCGACGATCACACCGAGGCCGATGACGACGAAGGCCAGCATCATCTGGTGCAGGTTGATGTAGTCCCGGGGCTGGAGCAGCATCCACACCGGGATGCGGGAGGCCACGAACGCGTACACGAACAGCAGGATGATCCACACCGTGTTGGGGGTCATCCCCATCGCCTCGGAGACACCCGTGATGTCGATCGGGAACATCACGCCGAGCGGGATGCACACGTAGACCAGGGCCAGCGCGATGATCGAGGGGACCAGGGCCGCGGTGCGCCTCTTGTAGACGATCTGGCCGACCGCGATCGCCAGCGGGATCTCGATGAGCACCGGCAGGACGGCCGCCGGGTAGCTCACGAACAGGTTCGAGATGACCACCGCGAACACGGCGTTGACCATGGTCAGCAGGAAGAAGATGATCACCAGGAAGAGCGTGCGGGAACGCTTGCTGATGACCTCGCCCGCGAGGGTGCCGATGCTGCGGGCCTTGTGCCGGACCGACACCACGAGGGCGCCGAAGTCGTGCACACCGGCGGCGAAGACGGTGCCGAGCAGGATCCACGCGAGGGCGGGTCCCCAACCCCAGAAGACCGCGACGGCCGGGCCGACGATGGGCGCGGCACCCGCCACCGAGATGAAGTGGTGGCTGAAAACGATATGCCGATTGGTCGGAACGAAATCGACGCCGTCCTTGTAGGTGTGCGCCGGGGTGATGTACCCGGGGTCGAGCGCGTACACCTTCTCTGCCAAATATCGCGAATAGTAACGGTAGCCAACGGCGAACACCGCCACCGACGCGAGTAGGACTAGGGCTGCGGGCATGGCCGAGGCCTACCTTTCACGCTCCGGGTCCAAGTCGTCACCGCGTCCCCTCTGTCCGTGCTCGTCACCTGGGGGGTCGCGGCCGATTCGGAGTATGGGTTAAAGTCACCAGAAATTAACATGCGGCATTCCTCACATATAAGGCCTGACCTTGACGGACCTGATCACGGTTTGGCAGCGATCCACCGTCGCCGAACTCTCCTGGACCACTCCTTCCGGCCCTTCGGGTATTCCCGTGGTTCCACTCATGTGGCGTGACTCCCCGTGCGTCGCGCTGCCCTACTCCATGGCCGGGACCGCCGGGGAGCTCCGGGGGCGGACCGTGGCGTTCAGCGTGAGCGCCGAGGACGCGGGGGGCCGCTCGGCGGTGGTCGGGACCGGTCCGGTCGAGGTGGTCGAGGACCTCGACGGCTCCGCGTTCGTGGAACACCTGGTGGAGCAGGAGGCGATCAAGCACCCGCCCACACGGCTGCGCGCGGACAGCCTGATCGCCCGCCGTGAGAACTGGTGGTGGGTGCCCCGCCTGCTGGTCTCCCTCACCGGGATCGAGGAGCAGCACGCCCTGCGCCCCCGGACCCGCGCGCGGGACGCCCTGCTGGTGCGGGACCGTGCGGGCCGCCCGGAGGTCGAGGTGGTCACGGCCGAGGCCTGGTCCGACCGGGGCGACGTCACCCTGTGGTCGCGCGGCGGCACCCCGCTCGAAGGAGAGGGCGAACCGGCCTTCGTGTTCGCGCACCAGTACAGCCCGGACTTCGAACGCTGGGAGCGGTGGTCCCGCCGGGGCTCGCTCTCCGGGGACACCCTTCTGGTGACCGGATCCGAGGGCGGCCCCACCGGCGACTCCCCGTCCGGCCCGC
This sequence comes from Nocardiopsis eucommiae, assembly GCF_965344335.1. NCBI lineage: Bacteria > Bacillati > Actinomycetota > Actinomycetes > Streptosporangiales > Nocardiopsidaceae > Nocardiopsis > Nocardiopsis eucommiae. Next base: position 52,124 of record NZ_CBDRIY010000005.1, on the reverse strand, counting down.
TGGCCCCCTACGGCCTGCTGGAACGCCTCGGCAACCACCGCTCCCTCGCCCGCGCCTGCCGCACGGCCATCGCCCGGGCCGAGTCCCGACGGAACACCTGACCGGGTGGAGCCCCGGGGGTCCCCGCCGGACGCTCCGGTCCGGGCGGGGGCGGCGGATAGGATGCGCTGGTAACGGCGATCGAGAAGAAACGCGCATGGGGAATCTGAACACCGAACTCTTCGCGGCGATCGACGGTGTCGCCAGCGGGGCCAACGAACACGCGCTGGCCGCGTCGGTCCAGGAACTCATGAGGAAGTACCGGAGCAGGGTGGACCCGCAGGACCTGGTCCTGGCCTCGGACACCGACGTCGCCGCCTACGCCGCCTACCGGCTCCCCGCCACCTTCACCGCCGCCGAGGCCGCCTTCGAGACCGCCGCGGCCTCGATCCCCGGGTTCGCCCCCGCCACCCACCTGGACGTCGGCGGCGGCATGGGCGCCGCCGTGTGGGCCGCCTCCTCCGCCTGGCCGTCCCTGCGCTCGACCACCGTGCTGGAGCAGTCCGCCCCCGCCATCAGGCTGGGCAAACGCATCGCCCGCCGGTCCACGGCACCGGCGGTCAGCGGATCGGAGTGGGAACGCTTCCGGCTCACCGGAGCCGTCCCGGACGGTCCCCGCGTGGACCTGGCCACCATGTCGTACGTGCTCAACGAACTCACCCCGGAGGTCCAGGAGGAGGTCGTGCGCTCCCTGGCCCGACGGGCCCGGACCGTCGTGCTGATCGAGCCCGGCACCCCCGAGGGGTACGCGCGCGTGATCAGCGCCCGGAGGCACCTCCTGGCGGAGGGGATGACCGTGGCGGCGCCCTGCCCGCACGGCGAGGCCTGCCCCATCGCCCCGGGTGAGGACTGGTGCCACTTCTCCGAACGCCTCAACCGTTCGGGCGTCCAGCGCAGGCTCAAGTTCGGCACGCTGGGCTTCGAGGACGAGAAGTACTCCTTCGTGGCCGCCACCACCGACCCCGTCGACCGCCCCGCCGACCGCGTCCTGCGCCACCCCCAGAAGCGCAAGGGCCTGGTCTCGCTGAGCCTGTGCACCACGGGCCCCGGGATCGAGGAGCGGGTGGTCTCCAAGCGTCAGGGCCAGACCTACCGCGCGGCCCGCAAGGCCGACTGGGGCGACGCCTGGCCGCCCCCGGAGACGGTCGGCGACTGACCGCGTCCGCCACCCCGGCGTCATCCCCCGAGTACGGAAGCGAAGCCCGCTGGGAACCGCCGCGCCCCGACGACGAGGGCGTGGCGTGGCCCCGGACCGGGAGTACGTCTCCGTCCCGGCCCTCCCGAACGACGACGGCGTCCTCGTAGCCATTCCCGCTGGACGGTTCGGGAGACCGCGTCACCCTCCTGGACGGGGAACTGGAGCCCGTGGAGGACTTCACCGTCCCCACCCGGTGACCCGCGTCCCCTTCCGGTCGGACCGCCCGGGCGCCTCGATCGCGGTGACGGCCGCCGCTATCCAGTGGTCAGCGCCAGGTGGCCGGGTCCCCGCCCCACCGGGTGGAGGCGTGGGCCCACCCCTCGGGACCGCCCGCGTAGGAGACCGGCGGGAGCGCGTGGCGCAGCCCGCCGTAGGCGGACGGGGACTCCGTCAGCCAGTCGGCGGGGTCGTACCCCCCGCCCTCGGCCGGGACGCGGACGACGTCGTTCATCAGCCAACCGGCGGTGCCCGCGAGGGAGAAGCGCAGGCGCCGCCCACGGCCGTCCCGCTGGCGGTCGGTGAGGGCCCGCAGCACCCCGGCGGCCAGCAGGTAGCCGGTGCCGTGGTCCAGGGCCTGGGCGGGGAGCGCCCCCGGACGCCCCTCGGGACCGGCCTCGATCGCCGCGATCCCGCTCGCCGCCTGCACCAGGCTGTCGAACCCCCGCCGACCGGCCCACGGCCCCGACCAGCCCCAGGCACACAGCTGGGCGACGACCAGCCCGGGACGGCGGGCGACCAGTTCCTCGGCGGCCAGCCCGTGGGCGTCGAGTCCGCCGGGCCGGTAGCCGGCCACCACCACGTCGGCGGAGTCCAGCAGCGCCTCGAAGGTACTCCGCCCCTCGGCCGTGCCCAGGTCCAGCAGGGTGGAGCGCTTGCCCATGCCGGTGTCGGTGTGGCTGTCCGGGTCCTCCTCCAGCCACGGGGAGTCCACGCGCAGGACGTCCGCGCCGAGCAGCGCGAGGGTCCGGGTGGCGACCGGACCGGCGATGACGCGGGTCAGGTCGAGCACCCGCGCCCCGCTGGCGGGGAGCCCGATGTCGCCCTCGGCCAGGCGGCGCCCGCCGTCGGGCCCCAGCGCGGCGGCCTCCGCCAGCGGGAGCCCGGCCGCCCGGAAGCCGCCGGGCGCACCCGGCTCCCCGTTCCCTCCGGGCGCGGGCGCCACGGCGACCGCCAGGCCTCCCTCGGCGTACACCGCGTCCTGGACCTCGCGCGCGGGGGTCGAGGCCACCCTCGCGGCCAGCCCCTCCGGGCCGGTGCCCTCGTCCAGCTCCAGTGCGGCCAGCAGTCGGGCCCGGTGGTGGGGGTAGTTGGCGTGGGTGCGCACCCAGCCGTCGGCGGCCCGCCAGAATCCGGAGAGCGGTGCGAAGGGGGTCGGCGCACGACCGTCCACCAGGAGGTGGCGCTCGCTGACGAAGGAGGTGGCCACCGCTCCCTCCTCGACGTTCACCTCCGGGACCGGCTGGCCGCCGCGCGCAGAGAGCAGTTCGGCGGCGGCGAGGGAACACGCTCCCACGGTGGCCCGGGCCAGCTCCCGGACGGGCAGGGTGGCGGGCAGCACCGCCCCCGCTCCCCGGTAGGCCACCCGTTCCGTCAGCTCCGGTGCGCCACCGATCGACTGCCACGCCTGGGTCGTCGCCGTGTCCTGTGCTCCGCCGGGGTTCGTCATGGCGCCATTGTGCCCCTCCGGCTCCCGGACGCCTCCGATCAGCCCCCGGTCGGGGTGGCCCCGGGTCACGCACGGGGCCACCGGCTCGGGTCGGCGGCCCGGGTCGGTGGTTCACCGGTCGGACCGTCACCCGGTGCGCGCCGCGTAGGCTGCGGGGATGGACGGCCACGCGGACACGGTGGTCCTCAGACCGGGGATCGACGGCATCGCCGAGGTGTTCCACACCCACCTGCGCCAACACGCCTACCCGATGCACACGCACCGGTCGTGGACGCTGCTCATCATCGACTCCGGAACCGTCCGCTACGACCTGGGCCGCCACGAGCACGGCGCCCTCGACCGCACGGTCACCCTGCTGCCGCCGGGCGTCCCGCACAACGGCACCCCCACCACCGCGCAGGGGCTGCGCAAGCGGGTGCTGTACCTGGAACCGGAACAGATCGACACGGGGCTGGTCGGCCGGGCGGTGGACCACCCGATGTTCGACGACCCCCTCCTGCGCCACCGCGTCCACCAGCTGCACGGCGCCCTGTTCCGGCAGGGGGACCGCCCGGAGGCGGAGAGCCGGCTCGAACTGGTCTCCGAGCGGCTCCGTCAGCACCTGCGCGGCACGGTGGGTCCCGCCGCGCACCCCGACGACCCCGGCCTGGCCGAGCGGTTGCGCGACCTCCTGGACGCGCGCACCGTCGAGGGGGTGCCGCTGGCCGAGGCCGCCCGGACCCTGCACGCCCACCCCGCCCACCTGACCCGCGTGTTCACCAGGCGGTTCGGGATGCCCCCGCACCAGTACCTGGTGGGTCGGCGCGTGGACCTGGCGCGGCGGCTGATCCTGGAGGGGCGGGCTCCCGCGCACGCGGCGGCCGTCTCGGGCTTCTACGACCAGGCCCACCTGAACCGGCACTTCACCCGGATCCTCGGGCTGCCTCCCGGCCACTACGCCCGCGCGCGCCGAATGGGCGCCCCGTCGCGGCTCAGCGGTGCATCCGAGCGCCCTTGACGATCCGGTCCACCCCGTTCTTGGCTCCGTGCACGGCCAGTCCCACCAGGTCCAGGGAGTCGCGGCCGACCGCGCGGACGGCGGCCCTGTTGTCCCGGTCGTTGCCGGTGGCGAACAGGTCGGAGGTGAACACCGCCAGGTCGGCCTTCCGCGAGACCGCCCGGCCGTGCGCCCTGGTCAGGGTCTCCCTGTCGGCCTCGAACACCATGACGGGCTGGCGGAACATCGGCAGGTAGGCGGTGCCGTCGGCGTCCTCATAGGGGTGGCCGACCAGCTCCGGGACACGACTCCCCAGCCCACTGACCAGGAACGACGTGACGTTGAGCCGCTGCCAGACAGCCAGGTCGTCACGGAGCAGGACGGCGATCTTGGTGTCGAAGCGCACGGGTGCGTCTGTGGTCTCCATGCGTCACATCCTCACCAGTGGCACCGGCCGGGGTCTTGTACGTTCCTCACCGATCGCCCGGCGGCTCGTACTCCAGGCCGACGCCGCGCGCCCACAGTCGGGTGGCGGTCTCCACCACCACGTCCGGGTCGTGCTCCTCGCCGTACAGGAAGAGCATCCGGGCGGTGTGCTCCACCATGCCGCCGAGCATGCTCGCCGTGGCCTCGACGTCGATGTCAGCCGAGGCCAGCCCCTCCTCCTGGAGGCGGCGCGTCCCCGAACTGATGCGTTCGACGAAGAGGCCCCGGATCTCCAGGAAGAGGGTCCGGAAGACCGGGTGGCGCGGCGATATCTGCTCGATGACCTGCATGATCCGCGCGTTGTCCCGGTAGGCGGCCAGGAAGCGGACGGTGGCGTGCCGGATCCGGTCCACGGGGGCGGTGCCCCGGGGCGCGGCGGAGCGGGCCGCGTCGAACATCTCCCCGGCCACCCCCTTGGCGACCTCGTGGAAGACCTCGTCCTTGGAGTCGAAGTACGTGTAGAAGCTCCCGTAGGCGATCCCGGCACGGCCGGTGATCTGGGCGATCCTGGTCTCCTCGAACCCGCGTTCCTCGAACTCCTCGCGGGCCGCCTGGACCAGGGCACCCCGCTTGCGCCGCCCGCGTTCCGTGGGCGGTCGCCCGGTGGCCGTCTGCTTTCCCACTGGCATCCCTCGACCCTCGCTCCCCTCGGTCACCGCAGGGGGAGGAACTTCGCGATGACCTCGTTCATGATCTCGTAGGTGCCGCCGCCGATGCTGAACACCCGGGCGTCCCGGTAGTGGCGTTCCACCTCGGTGCCGCGCATGAAGCCCGTGCCGCCGTGCAGCTGGACGGCGTTGTCCACCACGTAGTCCATGGCCTCGGTCGCGGTGTTCTTGGCCATAGCCACCTCGGAGATGAGCGGCTCGCCGTCCTGGAGCCGCTCCGCGATCCCCCGCACGTAGGCGGTGGCGACCTCGGTCCGGCGGTGCATCTCCACCAGCCGGTGCCGCAGGACCTGGCGCCGGGACAGCGGCCCGCCGAAGGCCTCGCGCTCCCGCACCCACGCGACGGACAGGTCGACGCAGCGGCGTGCCATGGCGCAGGCCTGCACGGACAGGCCGATCCTCTCGCTGGCGAACTGGCGCATGATCTGGTGGAAGCCCTGGTCCACGCCGCCGACGAGGTGGTCGGCGGGCACCCGCACGTCGGTCAGGGAGAGCTCCGCGGTGTCCGAGGAGCGCCAGCCCATCTTGTCCAGCTTGCGGGCGGCGGTGAACCCGGGGGTGCCGCGGTCCACGACGAACAGCGAGATGCCGTCGTGGCCGGTGCCGGAGGTCCGGGCGGCCACGGTGACGAAGTCGGCCCGGTACCCGGAGGTGATGAAGGTCTTCGCCCCGTCGAGCACCCACGTGTCGCCGTCACGGACCGCCCTCGTGCGCAGGTGGGCGACGTCCGAACCGGCCTCGGGTTCCGTGATCCCCAGCGAGCAGACCAGCTCCCCGGCCAGCGCCGGGCGGACGTAGTCCCGCACCAGGTGCTCACGCCCGTCCTCGACCAGTGCGGGCAGGGCGATGGTGTGGGTGAACAGCGAGGCGAGGACCCCGGTGGGCACTCCGGCGAGGACCGCCTCCTCGGAGACGACCAGCTGGTCGATCATCTCCCCCTCGCCGCCCACGGACGCGGGCTGGCCGAGCCCGAGCAGCCCGAGCCGACCGGCCGCGCGGTGCAGGTCCCGGGGCAGTTCGCCCTCGTCCTCCCACCGTTCGACATGGGGAAGGATCTCCCTGGCCGCGAAGGTCCGCACGGTCTCCCGGAGCGCGGCGCGTTCGGGGGTGTTCCATCGGTCGGTCCGCGGGGTGTCGGTCCCGGTCATGTACGCACACTCGCATCCGTGTCGCGGAGGGGTTCGGCCGGACCCCTGGGAGATCCAGCTCACACTTTGTTATGGTGCGCGGAACATGACAGAACAGTCAACATCTGGGGAGCCGCAGGACAGGCGGCCCCGGGAGGAGCCCCCGTGGTCGACACCGCCGTACTCGTCGAGGACCTGCGAGCCGAGCAGGAGGAACTGGCCGCCCTGCTCCGGGGCACCGACCCCGCCGACTGGTCCCGACCGACCCCCTCCCCCGGGTGGAGCATCACTGACCAGATCGCCCACCTGGCCTTCTTCGACGAGTCCGCGCTGACCGCCGTCACCGACCCGCAGGGGTTCGCGACGATGGTGGAGGCGGCGCTGGCCGACCCGGAGGGGTACGTGGACACGGCCGCCGCCCCGCTGGCGGCCCTGCCTCCGGGCGCCCTGCTCGGTCGCTGGTGCGAGGCCTCGGCGGCGCTCCGGAGCGCCCTCCTCGACGCGCCCGCAGGGACGCGGGTGCCCTGGTTCGGGCCGCCGATGAGCGTGCCCTCCAAGGCGACCGCGCGGCTGATGGAGACCTGGGCGCACGGCCAGGACGTGGTGGACGCGCTGGGCACGACCCGACGCCCCACCGACCGCCTGCGCCACGTCGTCCACCTGGCCCTGCGCACCCGGTCCTACAGCTACCTGGCCCGTGGCCTGCCCGCGCCCGTCACGGAGGTCCGGGTGGAGCTCACCGCCCCGGACGGCGGCCTGTGGAGGATGGGTCCGGACGGGGCCGAGGAGGTCGTGCGCGGCGACGCCGAGGAGTTCTGCCTGGTCCTGACCCGCCGCCGCCACCCCGCCGACACGTCGCTGACCGCCGAAGGTCCCGCCGCCCGGGAGTGGCTGGAGGTGGGCCAGACCTACGCGGGCGGTCCCGGCCAGGGCCGCCGTCCCGGCCAGTTTCCGCGCCGTTGAGGTCCCGACCGCCGACACGGGCCCGGGTCCGGGAGTCCGAGAGCGCGGGAGTCCAGGAGTCCGAGAGCCTGGGAGTCCGAGAGCCTGGGAGGCGGACACCGGGGCGGGCGACCAGACCGTTCGGGAAGTTGACCGAACTGTCAGGACGAGTCCGGGGTCAGGTGCCCTGAACCCTGGTGCGTTGGTTCCGCTCGTCGAACTCCACGAGCGCGGGCGGCCGATGTTCGGTGCGGGAACGAGGGGTGCGGTGTCGGGACGCGGGCGCGGTCCTTCCGGGCTTCGGGGCGGGGGTCCCGGAACTACCGGGCTCGGGAGAGGACCTTCTTCTGCAGGGCCTCCAGCGGACCATGACGGAAGGCGCGCAGCCACAGCAGGGAGGACACCACCAGCACCAGCGACACCACGGCCCACAGGACCAGCACCCACCACCGTCCCGTGTCCGCCATCCGTTCGGCCAGTCCGAGGCCGAAGCCGTAACAGACGAACATGAGGAGGACGTTCTGGGCCACGTACCCGGTCATCGCCATCCGCCCGAGGGCGGAGACCCCCGTGACCACGGGCCCGGTGCCGTTCGTGCGGTCCAGCAGGCGGCCGACCAGCCCGATCAGACCCACGGCGACCAGCGGAGCCACCACGTAGCGGTCCATGAGGAGCCAGTCCGGCCCGGCGACGGCGGTGACCACGGTGAGCGGGACGCCGAGTCCGAGACCCCACCCGAGCAGGCGGACGCGGAGGGCCCGCCCGACGGGGTCGCCCGCGAAGGCACCGGCCCGCAGGAGCCGCACCCCCAGCAGGAACATGAACACCATCAGACCGAAGGTGAGGACGGGTTCGAGGCGCAACCCCAGGAAGTGGTCCAGGCGGAAGGCGACCTGGTCCGCGTAGGAACCGTGCGCGTAGAGCTCGACCGCCTCGGGTGGCACGGTCGAGGTCCTCGCGGGATCCGTCACGAGCGCCGCCGTCACCAGGCCCATGAGGGCCACGTGCAGGGACACCGACACCCACATGACCCTGTTCCGGGCGCGCTCCGAACGAGTGAGAAGCCAGGCGACCAGCAGGGCGACCGCCGCGTACCCCATGAGCACGTCACCCGCGAAGACCAGTGTGAAGTGCACCGTCCCCTCGACGAACAGGAACAGCGCCCGCCACCGGTAGGGTCCGGGCCAGCGCGCGCCCCGTCGGGCGGCCGACCGGAACTGGACGGCCAGGCCCGCGCCGAACAACAGCGTGAGCAGGGCGAGGAACGTGCCGTTGGCGGCGGTCCGGAAGACGCCCTCGGCCAGGGTGGCGGCGGAGGGGTCGGCGTGGAACGACGTGAACGGACTCAGCTCGTCGGAGCCGTACAGGATCGCGGCGTCCCCGCCGGGCCCGGCGAACAGCCACACGTTGGTGGCGAGGGTGCCGAGGATGGCGACACCCCGCAGGACGTCCAGCAGGGGCAGCCGTCCGCCGACGGCACCGCCGGGGGTTGCGCCTCGGAGCGCTGTGTCGTCGCTGGTCACGTCAGGCTTCCTCCGCCCGCGCGGAGAAGAGGCGGTCGAAGTGCAGCCGGAGCAGGCGCTCGGCGGTGGCGTCGTCGAACAGGTCCGGGGTGGCCAGCTGGTGCAGGGTGAGCCCGTCCGCCAGGGCCACCAGGGCCGCGGCCTCGGCGTGGGGGTCGAGGTCGGCGGGGAGCTCGCCCAGGCGCCGCGCGGCGTCCAGCCCCTCCGCCAGCCCGTCGACCAGCTGGCGGGTGGTGGTCCGGTGCAGCTCGGCCATCTCGGGGTCGCGGACGGCGTTGGGGAGGAACTCCAGCCAGACGGTCAGCTCCATGCGCCGTTCCTCGTCCATGGGCAGGAGGGTGTGCGCGATCCGGAACATGAGGTCGCGGACGGGCGCGACCCGCTCCACCGCCTCGATCCTCTCCTCACCGCGCCGGTAGAGGTGCTCGACGCCGAAGCGCAGGAGGTCGGACTTGCTGCGGAAGTAGCGCTGGACCAGCCCCACGGACCCGCCGAGCTCGTCGGCGACGTCCGCGAAGGTGGTCGCGGCCAGGCCCTTCCGGGCGATGGTGCGCAGCAGGGCCTCGGCGACCTGGCGCCTTCTCTCGTCGTGGTCAGCGGTGCGTGGCATATAAAAATATTAGGGACATATTTTTATTACCGCAAACGCTGACCCCTCCCGGCCGCCCCTGGTCCGGGCCTCCCGTGGTTTCCGTGTCCGGGGTCGCCCCGATAATGCGGTGACGGCTTGCCCGCGCACGGGGGCCGAGACGGGCGAACGGGAGGCGACGTGGGAGCGGACGGGCGGGGCGCGAAGGGCGCGCCGCGACCAGCGGTGAGCCGCAGGTCCCTGCTGGTCGGCGGGGGTGTTCTCCTGGGCGGCGCCGCCCTGCTGGGCGCCTCGGTCCACGCCGCCCGGGAACGCTGGGACGTGGCGGTCGTGGGGGCCGGGGTCACCGGGCTCTCCGCCGCCCGCAACCTCGCCGACCACGGCCTCACCGTGGTCGTCCTGGAGGCCCGCGACCGGATCGGCGGCCAGCTGTACACCGACCACACCTTCAGCTCCGTCCCCGTCGAGCTGGGCGCCGGACTGATCCACGGCCGGGAGGCCCACACCTGGGAACTGGTGGCGGAGGCCGGGGTCGAGACCGTCCCGGTGCGCGCCGGGGAGGGGGTGTCCGACCCCGTCCCGACCCCGGAGGCCCCCCGCGACGACGAGGACGCCGCCGCGTACCTGCGCCGGATGGGCGTGCCCGAGGACCGGTGGCCCCCGGTGGCCATCGACAACGAGTCGCTGGAGCGGTGGAGCGCCGTGTGGATGCGCGAGTACGGGATCTTCGACTGGTGGTCCGTGCCCCGGGACAACTTCCGGGTGGTCGGCGGCTACGACGGCCTCCTTCCGCCGCTCTCCCACGGGCTGGACGTGCGCCCGGAGCACACGGTGCGCCGCGTGCGGTGGTCCGGGCGCGGCGTGGAGCTGGACACGGCGGCGCCCGACGGGGACCTCACGGTACGGGCGGACCGGTGCGTGGTCACGCTGCCGATCGGGGTCCTCAAGGCGGGCGACGTCGCGTTCGAACCGGAGCTGCCGTCGAGCCATCAGGAGGCGGTCGACGCCCTGGACCGCACCGACGCCCTCAAGCTCGTGTACGAGTTCGACCGCGCGGTCTTCCCCGCCGACGAGGACGCCCTCGGATGGGACGAGGACACCGGCTTCGTGTTCTGGTGCCTGTCCCGGGTCTCCCCCGAGGTGGTGGTGGCCTGGGCCGCGGGAGAGCGCGCCCGGGAGCTCCTGGCGCTGCCGCCGGACCAGCGGTTCGCCGCCGGACTGACGGCGCTGTCCGAAGCGCTCGGGGAACGGCTGCCGACACCCGTCGCGCGGACCACGCACGACTGGGCGGCCGACGAGTTCAGCCGGGGCGCCTACCTGGTCGTCCCGCCGGGCGCGCACGACGCACCGGGCGCCCTCGCCCGACCGTTGGAGGGAGTGCTGTACTTCGCGGGTGAACCGACCACCGGTGAGAACACCGTGGACGGCGCCTACGCCAGCGGCTACGACACCACGGACGCCCTGCTGGCCCGGGGGTGAGGGCGCACACCCCGACGGATCTCCGGGTGTCCCCAGAACCACACCCTGAACGTTATGCCGGAAATGGGCACTTGTGATGCAATAACCAGTGGGTTCGTGACCCGTGAGGGCCCCGACACCGCGCATCTGCACAGCAAGTTAGAGGGAGGTTGGCGATGACCAACCGCGCGTACGTGATCGCAGGGTCGGAGGCCACCGGCGGCGCCGGGATCCAGGCTGACCTCAAGGCCTTCCAGGAACTGGGCGTCTACGGCATGGGGACGATCACCTGCATCGTCTCCTTCGACCCCGGGAACGGATGGGGCCACCGCTTCGTGCCGGTCGACCCCGGTGTCATCGCCGACCAGATCGAGGCCGCCACCGCCTGCCACGACCTCGACGTCGTCAAGATCGGCATGCTCGGCACCCCCGACACCATCGACGTCGTCTCCAAGGCCCTCCAGCGCCAGACGTGGCGGCACGTGGTCCTCGACCCGGTCCTGATCTGCAAGGGACAGGAGCCCGGCGCCGCCCTGGACACCGACAAGGCCCTGACCGCGCAGATCCTGCCGCTGGCCACCGTGATCACCCCGAACCACTTCGAGGCCCGCACCCTCGCGGGGATGGAGTCGATCGAGACCGTCGACGACCTCGTCGAGGCGGCCCGCCGCATCCGCGAGCTCGGCCCCCGGCACGTGGTCGTCAAGGGCGGCACGGAGCTGCCCGGCCCCGACGCCGTCGACGTCTACTTCGACGGCGAGGAGGTCACCGTCCTGAGCGCCCCGAAGATCGGTGAGGAGCGGGTGAGCGGGGCGGGCTGCACCTTCGCCGCCGCGATCACCGCCGAGCTGGCCAAGGGCGCCGAGGTGGGCGACGCCGTGCGCACCGCCAAGGCGATGGTCCGCGAGGGCATCTCCCAGCGGCTGACGACCCACGCGCCCTTCGCCTCCGTCGTGCCGGTCTCGCCCTCCCGGCCCTGATCCCCACGGGGTGTCCTCGGTCACTCTCGCCACATACGTCGCCCGGATCATGATTGATTCCGGCTGAATCGGACAAGCCTGTGGGTGAATCCGATCGAAGGAGGCTCGCATGTCCGAGAGCGACAAGGCCGAGAACAAGTTCGACGAGTTCAAGGGCAAGGCCAAGGAGGGCGTCGGCAAGGCCACCGGCAACGAGCAGTGGCAGGCCGAGGGCAAGGCCGAACAGACCAAGTCCAAGCTCAAGCAGGCGGGCGAGAAGGTCAAGGACGCCCTGACGCCGGACGACAGGCCCGGACGCGACTAGGACTCCCAGGTCGCACCCAGGACACCAGGGGGAGGTCCCGCACGGGGCCTCCCCCTCGTCACGTCCAGGGGCTCACGGCGTCTCGGGGGCGGTGTCGCCCAGGGAGAGCAGCAGCGTCCGCATCAGGTCGGCGAGCTGCTCCTGCTCCTCCCCGCTCAGGCCGTCGAGCAGGCGCGCCTCGTTCTCCACGTGCGCGGCCACCGCGCCGTCCACCAGCGCCAGACCCTTGCCGGTGAGGGTGACCAGGACACGGCGTCGGCTCGCCGGATCGACCTGGCGGTGGACCAGCTCCTTGCGCACGAGGCGGTCGACCCGGTTCGTCATGGCGGCCGAACCCACCATCATCATCCGGACCAGGTCCTTCGCGGTCAGCTGGTACGGCTCCCCGGACCGCCGCAGCGTGGCCAGCACGTCGAACTCCCAGCGCTCCAGGTCGTACTCGGCCAGGAGGTCGGAGACCCTCCTCCCCAGCAGCTGCTGCAAGCGGTTCATCCGACCGATCACCCCCATCGGGGAGGCGTCGAGGTCGGGCCGCTCTCGGGCCCACTGGGCGAGGAAGAGGTCGACGGCGTCGTTCATCCGGCGATCATAGCGCCGTGGCCTTGACCTCCTCCGCTCCGTTCACCTAACCTTTCAGCATCGAACACTTCGACATCGAAGGGTTGGCTGATGACTCCCCCCGTCACGGCGACCAACGGGCGCGTGCGCGTTCTCGGTGACTCACTGGTCACCGCCCTGGCACCCATGGTGTGGGGCAGCACCTACCTGGTCACCACCGAACTCCTGCCACCCGACCGCCCCCTGCTGGCGGCCCTCCTGCGCGCCCTTCCCGCCGGACTCCTCCTGGTGCTGTTCGCCCGGGCCCTGCCCTCGGGGGTGTGGTGGTGGCGTTCACTGGTCCTGGGCTCCCTGAACATCGGCGCCTTCCTCTACCTCCTCCACGTGGCCGCCTACCTGCTGCCGGGCGGCGTCGCGGCCCTGGTCATGGCGGTCCAACCGGTGATCGTCATGCTCCTGGCCGCCCTGTTGCTGGGCGACCGGCTCCGACTGACGCACCTCCTCGCCTGCCTGCTCGGCGCGTCCGGCGTGGGCCTGCTCGTGGCGGGCCCGGAGGCCGCCCTGAACCCCGTGGGGATCCTGGCCGGGCTGGCCGCCGCCGTCTCGATGGGCACCGGCCTCGTCCTCACCAAACGCTGGGGGCGCCCCGAGGGGGTGAGCCTGCTGGGCGCCACCGGCTGGCAGCTCACCGCCGGAGGGCTCGTCCTGCTGCCGCCCACCCTGGCCGTCGAGGGCCTGCCCGCGGGCCTCGGCGCGGCCCACCTCGCCGGGTACGGCTACCTGGGCCTGGTCGGCGCCCTGCTCTCCTACGTGCTGTGGTTCCGGGGGCTGGAGCGGTTGCCGGCGCTGGCGGTGTCCTTCCTGTCCTTCGCCAGCCCGCTCACCGCGACCCTCCTCGGCTACCTCGTGCTCGGCGAGACCCTCTCCCCCGTCCAGGGCCTGGGCGCCCTCGCCGCGATCGGCGCCGTGCTGCTGGTCCAGCTCACCTCGCACCGCTCCGCCGGACCCGCGCGCGACACCTTCCACCCGCCCAGGTCCAGACCGGCGGAGACCCACGAGGAACCGGTGTCCTGACGGGTCCCTGATCCATGGATCGGGCCAGGTACCGGCGGGCGGGGCCGCGCCGGGGCGTCCTCGGCGCAGGCGGTCCGGTCCGGACCGGCCCTGAGTTCGCGCGGTCGCACCGAGCCAGAACCGACTCCAGCCGGAAACCAACAGAATCCTTCAGTTCGACCCACCCCGTTGACAGCGAACCCGGCGACAGGGCACCTTAATCAAACAAGTTCGCACATTTTCAATCATCGGAGGGCTCGGATGCTGGCCGCGCAACGGCGGGAGCTCATCCTGGAACAGGTCCGACGGGACGGCGGTGTCCGCGTCACCGAGCTGGTCGAGGCCTTCGACGTGTCCGACATGACCATCCGGCGTGACCTCGACGCCCTGGAACACCGGGGCTCGCTGGTGAAGGTGCACGGTGGCGCCGTCGCCGCCGAGGGCGCCCGCACCACGGAGCCCGGGTTCGAGGCGAAGTCCACGCTCCAGTCCGACGAGAAGAGGGCGATCGCCCGCGCCGTCGCGGCGCTGGTCGAGCCGCACAGCGCCGTGGGGCTCTCCGCCGGGACCACCACGGCCCTGGTCGCGGAGCACCTGCGGGACACCCCCGGACTGACCGTCGTCACCAACTCGATCCACGTGGCCGAGGTCCTCTACCGCTCCGCGCGCACCGACCAGACCGTGGCGCTCACCGGCGGGTTCCGCACCCCCTCGGACGCGCTCGTGGGCCCGCTCGCCCTGGCCTCCGTCCGCGGGATCAACCTGGACACCCTGGTCCTGGGCGTGCACGGCATCCACGACCGGGCCGGGTTCACCACGCCCAACCTGACGGAGGCCGAGACCAACCGGGCCCTCGTGGAGGCGGCCGGGACCCTGGTGGTCGCCGCCGACCACACCAAGTGGGGCACGGTCGGGCTCAGCACCATCGCCCCGCTGGACCGCTGCGACGTGCTCGTCACCGACGACCGGATCACCCCCGCCGCACGTGAGACCCTCCAGGACCGCGTGGGCCGCCTCGTGGTCACCGACGTCCCCCGGGAGGACGGATGAGGAAGACCGCCGCGCGGCTGGCCGACGGCCGCGAGATCATCTACTACGACGAGGAGGGCAGCGTCCGCGAGGAGGTCCCGGACCGGCGCGACCTGCCGCCCACCGTCTCCGGATCCGAGCTGCGCTGGGACCCGCTCCGGCGCGAGTGGGTGATCATCGCCGCGCACCGCCAGGACCGCGTCCACCTGCCGCCGAGCGACGAGTGCCCGCTGTGCCCCTCCCGGGACGGTCACCACTCCGAGGTGCCCTCGTCCTCCTACGACGTCGCGGTCTTCGAGAACCGCTTCCCCGCGCTGAGCGGACCCGAGGGACGCTGTGAGGTGGTCTGCTTCTCCTCGGACCACGACACCTCGCTCGCCGCGCTCGGGCCCCGGCGCGTGCGCACCCTCGTGGACGCGTGGGCCGACCGGACCGAGGAGCTGTCCGCCCGGCCCGAGGTGGCCCAGGTGTACGTCTTCGAGAACCGGGGCCGGGAGATCGGCGTGACCCTGCACCACCCCCACGGGCAGATCTACGCACTGCCCTTCGTCACCCCCCGGACCGAACGCGACCTCGACTCGGCCCGGCGGCACCGCACGGCCACGGGCGGCGACCTGTTCTCCGACATCCTGGCCGCCGAGAGCGCCGGGCCCCGCGTGGTGCTGCGCAACGAACACTGGACGGCCTTCGTCCCCGAGGCGGCCCGTTGGCCCGTGGAGGTCCACGTCTACCCCCACCGGGCCGTGCCCGACCTGCCCGCCCTGGACGACGGCGAGCGCACCGCCCTCGCGGAGCTCTACGCCGACCTCCTGGGCCGCGCGGACCGGCTGTACGACACCCCGCTCCCCTACGTCTCCGCCTGGCACCAGGCGCCCGCCCACGACCCGGAGGCGCGCGGACTGGCCCGGCTGCGCCTCGAACTGTTCTCCGTACGCCGCGCCCCCGGCAGACTCAAGTACCTGGCCGGGACCGAGTCCGGCGCGGGTGTGTTCAGCAACGACGTGGCCCCCGAGGCCACGGCCCGACGACTCCGAGAGGTCTGATCCGTGAAACTCCTCGTCACCGGCGGCGCCGGCTACGTCGGCGGTGTCGTCACCGCGCTGCTGACCGGGGCCGGGCACGAGGTCACCGTGCTCGACGACCTCTCCACGGGGCACCGGGACGCGGTCGCCCCCGGGGCCATCATGGTCGAGGGGGACCTGCGCGCCGCCACCGACGTGCTCGACCCGTCCTTCGACGGGGTCGTGCACCTGGCCGCGAGGTCCCTGGTCAGCGAGTCCGTCCGGGACCCGGGACCGTACTGGGAGACCAACGTGGGCGGCACCCTGGCCCTGCTGGAGGCCGCGCGCACCCACGGGGTGCGCCGCCTCGTGTTCTCCTCCACCGCCGCCACCTACGGCGACCCGCCCACGGACGCGCCGCTGCGCGAGACCGACCCGGCCCTGCCCACCAACCCCTACGGTGCGAGCAAGCTCGCCGTGGACCATCTGCTCGACGGGTGGGCACGGTCGCACGGGCTGGGCGCGGTGAGCCTGCGCTACTTCAACGTCGCCGGGGCCCACCTGGGGTTCGGCGAACGGCACGAGCCCGAGACCCACCTCATCCCGAACCTCCTCCGGGTGGCCTCCGGGGAGGTCCCGCACGCCTCGGTCCTCGGTACCGACTACCCGACCCCGGACGGCACCGCCGTCCGCGACTACCTGCACGTGGCCGACCTCGCCGGGGCCCACCTGGCGGCGCTGGAGCACGCGGCCCCCGGTACCCACCGGGTGTTCAACCTGGGCGGCGGCACCGGTTCCTCGGTGCGCGAGGTCCTGGCCGCCGTGCGGCGGGTCACGGGACACCCGGTCCCGGTGGTGGAGGAGCCCCGGAGAGCCGGTGACCCGGCGGTTCTGGTCGCCGCCGTCGACCGGGCCCGCCGGGAGCTGGGCTGGGAGCCCACCCGTGGACTCGACGAGATCGTGGCGGACGCGTGGGACTTCACGCGTGCCGGGGAGGTCTCCCGGTGAGCGCCGCGACGGAGTTCCGGGCGGCGTTCGGCACGGAGCCCGAGGGGGTGTGGACCGCGCCGGGGCGGATCAACCTCATCGGTGAGCACACCGACTACAACGACGGCTTCGCGCTCCCGATCGCCCTGCCCCACGCGCTGACCGTGTCCGCCGCGCGCCGTCCGGACGCCCGGGTGCGCCTGCGTTCACGGGAGTTCCCCGACGTCTTCGAGGCGCGGCTGGCCGACCTCTCCCCCGGTACGGTGCCCGGCTGGGCCGCGTACCAGGCGGGCGCGCTGTGGGCGCTGGTCGACGAGGGACACCGGATCGGCGGACTGGACCTGCTGGTGGAGAGCGGCATCCCCACCGGGACGGGGCTGTCCACCTCCGCGGCGGTGTGCTGCGCGACGGTCCTGGCCGCCACCGGTCTGTACGGGTCGGAGCCCCCTCCGGCCGAGGTGGCCCGGCTGGCCCAGCGGGCGGAGAACGACTTCGTCGGGATGCCCTGCGGGATCATGGACCAGTCCGCGGTCATGCTGGCGGACGAGGGCCGGGCGCTCTTCCTGGACTGCCGCTCCCTGGAGACCGAGCAGGTACCGTTCGACCCGGCCGCCCACGGGCTGTCCCTGCTGGTGGTGGACACCCGGGCGCCGCGCCGTCTGGTCGAGGGCGCCTACGGCGAGCGACGGCGCTCCTGTGAGGAGGCGGCCCGGATCCTGGGGGTGCGGGCACTGCGCGACGTCTCCGTCGGGGGGCTTCCGCGGGCGCTGGCCGCACTGCCCGATCCCGTGGTCCGCCGCAGGGTGCGGCACGTGGTCACCGAGAACGCGCGGGTGCTGGAGACGGCGGCGCTCTTCCGCGCCGGGCGCCCCCGTGCGGCGGGCCCGCTGTTCACCGCCTCCCACGTCTCCCTCCGGGACGACTTCGAGGTGAGCGTTCCGGAGGTGGACACCGCGGTCTCCGCCGCCCTCTCCGCCGGTGCGCTGGGGGCCCGGATCACCGGCGGTGGTTTCGGCGGCTGTGTCATCGCCCTGGTGGAGTCCGGGGCCGTCGTGGACTGCGGCAAAGCGGTACGCGTGGCCTTCGCCGAACGCGGCCACACCGAACCGGTGGTGTTCACCGCCCTGCCCTCCGCCGGGGCCCGCCGCCTGAGCTAGGGAAGGAAGGAACGGATGCGCCGCGCCTCGGTCTCACTGCCGATCTCGCGGTAGAGCCGTTCCGCCTCCACGAGGTGGTCCCGCCAGTTCCTCTCCCCGGCCAGCTGGGTCACACCGGCCAGCGCCTCACGCACCCGGGCCATCTGCACGGTGTGGCCCCGGGCCTCGAACCCGGCCAGGGAGAGCTCCAGTTCGCCCCGGGCCTCCCCGCCACGGCGCTTGCCGTTGAGCGCGCGGCCGCGTTCCAGGCGCACCCTGGCGAGGTTGACCTCGTCCACCGGAGGAGCGGCGAAGACCATCAGAGCCGTGTCCAACCGCTCCAGGGCGTGGTCGAAGCGGCCCAGGGTCACCAGCGACCGTCCGCGCAGCAGGTCCAGCACCGCCGTCCCCCCGGGTCGCCCGTCCGGGTTCCGGAGCGGTTCGACCAGGTCGAACAGGTCCAGCGCCTCCTGGTCGCGCCGATCCCGCTGGGCGACGACGCCCCGGGCCTCCAGGGAGGCGGCGCGCGCCCGGTCGTCACCCTCGGCCTCGGCCAGCGCGAGGGAGGCGACGAACTCACGGTCCGCCCCCGCCAGGTCCCCCGCGTCGAGCAGCACGAGGCCCAGGAGGTGGCGGACCCAGGCCTCCAGCCCGGTGTCACCGAGCCTCCGGGCCGTGTGCAGGCTCGCCTCGAGCAGGTCGGCGGAGACTCCGGACCCGTGCTCGGCCCAGCGCGCGCAGGCCCGCAGGGAGTCCATGTTGGTGCGCATCCAGGCGCTGGTCTCCTCCGGCCCCTCCACGTCGAGCAGGACGGTGGTCCGAGGGGTGTCCTTCTTCTGGTCGGTGTCCACGGGTTGGCCCCCTTCGTGGCGAACACGCGCACCGGGCGGTCACCACGCCGCCGACGTCTCCGCTGGCCGAACCGCGCCCGGTGCTCACGATTGCCCATGATGGTCGAGACCGGAGTAATCCACCAGGAGTTTCACAGGCCGCTCCCGGCCCCACCCAGCGGCCCCTTCCGGGAGAAAGCCCGACCCACCTGCGACGACGCCGGAACGGGACCGCGGCCCGCGCGTCCGGACCTGGCCACGTCGAAGGTGCCCGAGGGGCTGTGGAGGATCGGGCTTCGCACCGCCCGGTCTTGCTGAGAGCGTGTCCGTGGGCGAGGGTGGCTGGTGCACGGCAAGACCACTGACACCGGAGGGTCCCATGGGAGTGCGGTTCGGACTGTTGGGCACGGGCTTCTGGGCGAGCGAGACCCACGGCGCCGCGCTGGCGGCGCACCCGGAGGTGACCCTGGTGGGGGTCTGGGGTCGCGACCCCGCGAAGGCGGCGGGGTTGGCCGAGGGACTGGGCACGCGGCCCTACGAGGACGTGGACGCGCTCCTCGCCGACGTCGACGCCGTCGCGATCGCCCTCCCCCCGGACGTCCAGGGCGACCTGGCGCTGCGCGCGGCCCGGGCCGGGAAGCACCTGCTGCTGGACAAGCCACTCGCCCTGTCCGTCGAGGCGGCCGACGCGATCGTGGCCGAGACGCGGGCGCGCGGTCTGGCCTCCGTGGTCTTCTTCACCAGCCGCTTCTCCGACACGGTGAACGACTTCCTGGTCCGGGCCGCCGACGACGGCGGCTGGGACGGGGTGCGGGCGACCCTGTTCGCGTCGATCTTCCAGCCGGGCAACCCGTACGGAGCCTCTCCCTGGCGCCGGGAGCGGGGCGGGTTGTGGGACGTGGGACCGCACGTGCTCTCAGTGGTGCTGCCCGTGCTGGGACCGGTCGAGGAGGTCACGGCGGTCGCGGGCCCCCGGGACAGCGTGCACGTGCTCACCCGGCACCGGGGCGGGGCGGTGGGTTCCCTCTCGGTGTCGCTGGACGCGGCACCGGAGGCGGGCGCCTTCTCCGTCGACCTCTACGGCGAGCACGGGTGGCGGGCGGTTCCGGGTGGGGGCCGGAGCGCGGTCGAGGCCTTCGGATCGGCCGTCGACCGTCTGTTGGCGCAGCTCCGCGACGGCCCCGGTGACCCGTGTGACGTACGTTTCGGCCGGGACGTCGTGGCCGTCCTCGCCGCCGCGCAGGCCTCCGCGAGCGGCGGTGGGACGGTACGCGTGGCCGAGGCCACCGGAACATATCCGGTGGCCTCGGACTGAGTCGCGGTGCGGCGGATCAGGCCGTGCTGGTGTTGTTCTTGGAGTACATGCCGTCGGCGAGGTACACGATGCCTGCGGCGACCAGGACCTGAACGATCAGCACGAACAACCAGAACCCGGTGAAGAGGCTCGCGATCCAGCCACCGACGAAGGCGGCCACGATGCCCAGGAGCAGCGTCAGCCAGATGGGCAGGTGCTGCTTTCCGGGAACTATGAGACGTCCGAGCGCACCGATGATCAGTCCAACGATGATCGCGGTGATGATTCCAGAGATCTCCACGAGTCCCTCCCCAGGTAGACGCGTTCCTCCCGTTCCCGCTCCGGAAGCCGTGGACACCGGACCAGACACATCCTTTGCCCCGCATTGTGCACTTTGGGGGCATCTCCGCGGACCCCGATGGACCCCGCGCCGGGACCAAGGACCCTCTCCGACACCCGGAAGCCGTTCGCGCCTCGCAATGCGGCGGGGGAGCCACGCCGGGACGCGGGAGCCACGCGTCTCGGGGCGGGTCCGCTCCCTCGGGGTTCTGCCGTCCGCAGAAGGCTCCCGGAACCCCTCCCGGTACGGGACCGGCGCGGCGTAGGCTCGAAGGGTCGGGACACGGCAACACGGGAGGCACCGATGTCCGAAGGCGTCCTGCGCGCGCTGGACGAGGCCCGCGAGGGCGACCGCTCCCGGGCGCGTCCCGGTGAGCCCCTGATGCGCGACCTCATCGGTGACCTGTTGCGCCGCACCCGGGTGGAGCAGGGGCGCACCCTGCGCGAGGTGGCCGAGGACGCCCAGGTGTCCCTCCCCTACCTGTCGGAGGTCGAGCGCGGCCGCAAGGAGGCCTCCTCCGAGGTCCTCGCCGCGATCTACCGCTCCCTGGGTCTGAGCATCATCGACGTCCTCGGGGAACTCCACCGGCGCACCCTCGTCGCCCGGTACGGGGCCGTCACCCAGCCCAGGTCCTCCCGCGTCGTCGACGAACCGGGCACGGGGGTTCCGAGCGTGCTCCTCAGGAGCCGGTCGGTCCACACGCCCGCGCCGTACCGCCGGACCGGAGTGGTGTCGCTCGCGGCCTGACCCACGACGGCCCCGGGTCCGCCCCGGGGCCGCGCCCGCTCAGGCGGTGACCCGCGTCAGGTCGCGGGTGGTGATGACCTCGTCCACCAGGCCGTAGTCCCGGGCCTGCCACGCGGTGAGGATCATGTCCCGGTCGGTGTCGGCCCGCAACCGCTCCTGGGTCTGGCCGGTGTGCCGCGACAGGATCTCCTCCACCTGGGACCGGACCCGCAGGATCTCGGCGGCCTGGATCTCCAGGTCGGCGGCCTCCCCCCGGCCCTCCGTGGACGGCTGGTGCAGCAGCACCCGGGCGTGCTCCAGCGCGGCCCGTTTGCCCGGGGCCCCGGCGGCGAGCAGCACCGCCGCGGCGGAGGCGGCCTGCCCCATGCAGACCGTGGCGACGTCCGCGCGGACGAAGCTCATCGTGTCGTAGACGGCGGTCAGGGCGGTGTTCGAGCCGCCCGGCGAGTTGATGTACAGCTGGATGTCCAGGTCCGGGCTCTCGTAGTCCAGGTGCAGCATCTGCGCCATGACGACGTTGGCCACGTCGTCGTCGAGCGGCGTGCCCAGGAAGATGATGCGTTCGGACAACAGCCTGCTGAACACGTCGAACGAGCGCTCGCCGCTGGGGGTCCGCTCGATGACCATCGGTACCGTGTAGCGCCCGCTCATCGGGGATCCCCCGTCCGTGCTCCGAAGCCGGTCGAGCCCCGCCCCAGGCGCATCACGCCCTCCATCTGGTCGATCGACTCCACCACGTGGTCGACGAAGCCGTAGTTCCGCGCCTCCTCGGCGGTGAACCAGGCGTCCCGGTGCTGGTCGGCGGTGATGGTCTCCGCACTCTGACCGCTGTGCCGCGCGATCAGCTCGATCATCGTCCGCTTGGTGTGCGCGAGGTTCTCCGCCTGGATGGCGATGTCCGCCGCCGTACCGCCCAGGCCCCCGGACGGCTGGTGCATCATGATCCGCGCGTGCGGCAGGCTGTACCGCTTGCCGGGCGCGCCGGTGCAGGCGAGGAACTGGCCCATGCTCGCGGCGAACCCCATGACGAGGGTGGACACGTCGTTGGGGACGAAGTTCATCGTGTCGTAGATGGCGAGACCCGCGGAGACGACGCCGCCGGGGCTGTTGATCGCCAGGGTGACGTCCCGGTGCGGGTCCTCGTCAGCGAGCAGGAGCAGCTGGGCGCAGACACGGTTGGCGCTGTCCTCGTCGACCTGCGTTCCCAGGAGCACGACGCGGTTGCGCAGCAGCCGTGCCGCGAGCTGGTCGTCGAAGCTCCCACCCGGCGCGTGCTCCGCGACGAGTTGTTGGTGGATCGGCATGGGCCCTCCTCGGTCCGGCGTTCGCGGAACGGACCACACGTCCGTTCCCGCCGGTCCTCCCAGCCTGGGCCGGTGCGGGCTCCGACCTCCACCGTTTCGGCCCGGGGCAGATCTGCCACGGGCAGAGCACCGGGGACGACTCAGGTGTCGTCTATGGCCTCACGCAGGTCGCGCAGGACATCGAGGACCACGGGACGCAGCGAGGGCCTTATCGCGTCGAAGACCTGGCGCTGTTTTCGTTCCATGTACTTGCGCCGTTCGGCGAGCACCCGCTCGCCCTCCTCCGTGATGGCCACCACGGTGCTGCGTTCGTCACGTTCCGAACGGCGCCGGACCATCATTCCCTTGCGTTCCAGCTGCTGGATCATCCGCGTGGCCGACGGGGACGACACGCCGACGATGTGAGCAACCGCACCGACACTCGGACTGTCCATGCCGCGTACCGCTTCCATCAGCAACGACTGTGTCAGGGTGAGTTCCTCGGCACCGCGATGCCCGTGCCCGCCGCGTGAGCGCGCATGGAGCGCCGCGTTGATCAGTTCGGTCCACACACGCTGGAACTCCTCGAGTTCAGCGGCGTTGGGCTCGGGTGATTCCTGCTGATCAGAACAGGGCTCGGGGGTCTCGTCGGGCACGAAACGGTCCTCGCAGGCTGGGCAGTGACGCGGGTCCTCGACCCGCGCGGAGGTTTGACGTTTGTGTAGTCTAGCTATTAAATAGCTTGCGCACGCAAGTTCAAGTTAATCCATGCCCCCTCAAAACGGTAACGACACCCCGTACACCGATCCGGTTGTGGCGGAGTTGTCTGCTGCGGGGCGTGGACGTCCGCCCGAACACCCGGGTGGGCCCGGACCGGTCCGGGAGGGGCGCATTGACAACAGTGCTGGTCGCGCATTTCATCACAGCTGCGGTCGCACCGTTACTGGTGCGCCTCTGGGGCCGTAACGGCTTCTACGCGCTCGCGATCGTCCCGGGTCTGGCCACCGTGTGGGCCCTCTTCCAGCTTCCCGCCGTCCTGAACGGCGAGAGCCTCTCCGAGTCCGTCGCGTGGGCACCCCAGTTCTCGCTCCGGCTCGGCCTCCACATGGACGCCCTCGGCCTGGTCATGACGCTCATCGCCGCGGGCGTGGGCACGCTGATCCTGATCTACTGCGCGCGTTACTTCAACGACTCCGAGCCCGGCCTCGGACGCTTCGCCGGTGTGTTCGTCGCCTTCGCCGGGGCCATGCTCGGCCTCGTGCTGGCCGACGACCTCATCCAGCTCTTCATCTACTGGGAGCTGACCACGGTCTTCTCCTACCTCCTCGTCGGTCACAACGCCGAGGTGAAGGAGAGCCGCCGGGCGGCGATGACGGCCCTGACCGTCACCACCTTCGGCGGACTGGCCATGCTCGTCGGCATGATCATGCTCGGTGAGACCGCCGGGACCTACGTGATCTCCGAGATCGTCGCCGACCCGCCCGCCACGGGCCCCGTCGTCACCTCGGCCCTGGTGCTGATCATGATCGGCGCCATGTCCAAGTCGGCGCTGTTCCCCTTCAGCCTGTGGCTGCCCGCCGCCATGCAGGCGCCCACGCCGGTCTCCGGCTACCTGCACGCCGCGGCGATGGTCAAGGCCGGCGTCTACCTGGTCGCCCGCCTCACCCCGGCCTTCGGGGACGTCGCCGTCTGGCAGGGCATGGCCCTGTTCTTCGGCGTGGCCACCATGGTCTTCGGCGGCTGGAAGGCGCTGCGCCAGTACGATCTCAAGCTCGTCCTGGCCTACGGCACCATCAGCCAGCTGGGCTTCCTCATCGCCCTGCTGGGCACGGGCACCCGCGCCGCCGCCCTCGCCGGCGTCGCGATGCTGGTCGCGCACTCGCTGTTCAAGGCCCCGCTGTTCCTCGTGGTCGGCATCATCGACCACAGCACCGGAACACGGGACCTGCGCGAACTGTCCGGCCTGCGCCAGTCCATGCCCACCACCTACTGGGTCTCGATCGTGGCCCTGGCCTCCATGGCCGGTCTGCCGCCCACCGCGGGCTTCGCCGCCAAGGAACTGGCCTTCGGCGCCTACACCCACGGCGGCACCCTGGACACCGTGGTCCTGGTCGGGCTGGTCCTGGGATCGACCCTCACCGTCGCCTACAGCCTCCGCTTCCTGTGGGGCGCCTTCTTCGACAAGGAGGGCGTCCAGCCCACCCCGGTCCACGCCCCCGGCGCGCTCTTCCTCGCACCGGCCGTGGTCCTGGCGGCGCTGAGCCTGGTCGGCGGTCTCCTCTCCTACTGGGCCGACCCCCTCTTCGCGGTCTACGCCGACACGGTCCCGCAGGGTGAGCACGAGACGTACCAGTCCTACCTGGCCCTGTGGCACGGCTGGGAGCTCCCGCTCCTGCTGTCCGCGATCTGCGTGGTCGGCGGTCTGGTCCTCTTCTCCTTCCGCAACCGGGTGGTGTGGCTGGGCACCCGCCTGGCCTTCGTCAACCCCGAGCGCAACTACCGGCGGATGCTCGCCGGTCTGGAGAACCTGGCCCTCCAGGTCACCGGCAGCACCCAGCGCGGTTCGCTCCCCGTCTACCTCGGCACGATCCTGATCGTCCTGGTCGTGGCGGCCGGGATCCCGATGGTCTCCGGCCGGATCTGGGCCGGACCGCAACCGGAGCTCCGGCTCTGGGACACGCCGGTCCAGATCATCCCGGCCCTGATCATCGTGATCACCTGCCTGCTGATCCTGTTCGTGCGGCGCCGCCTGTTCGCGGTGATCCTCGTCGGCATCGGCGGGTACGGCGTGGCCGCGCTGTACTTCCTCCAGGGAGCTCCGGACATCGCGCTCACCCAGTTCCTGGTGGAGACCGTCAGCCTGGTGGTCTTCGTCCTCGTACTGCGCCGCTTCCCGTCCCACTTCTCGGCACCGGCCCTCAAGGGCCGCCGGATCTGGAACATGATCATCGGCCTGGCGACGGGTCTGATGGTGGCCACCATGACCTGGTTCGCACTGGCCGGTCGGTTGGAGCCCTCGATCTCCGCGGGCTACCCGGCCGCGGCGAAGGAGGCGGGCGGCTACAACATCATCTCGGTGCTGCTGGTGGACGTCCGAGCCTGGGACACCATGGGTGAGATCTCGGTGCTCGCCGCCGCGGCCGCCGGTGTGGCCAGCCTGATGTTCGTCCGGCGCCGGGCCCAGCCCCGCAAGGCCCCGGGCGGCGTGATGGCACTGTCCGTCACCCAGCCCCCCGAGCCCACCAACGGCCACGGGAGCGTGGACCTGGGCGACCTCCGGGTCGCCCCGCAGAACATGCACGTGAAGCCGCAGTGGAACCGGACCTGGCTGCCGGGTGCCGACAGCCTGCCGACCGAACGCCGGTCACTGATCTTCGAGGTGGTCTCGCGCTTTCTCTTCCCGGTGATCATGATCATCTCGCTGTACCTGATGCTCACCGGCCACACCGACATCGGCGGCGGTTTCGCCGGTGGCATCGTGGCGGGGCTGGCGTTCATCGTCCGCTACCTCGCGGGCGGCAGGTTCGAGCTGTACGCCACCGCGTGGGTGCAGCCGGGCGCCCTGATCGGCGCCGGACTGGCCCTGGCCACCGGCGTGGCGATCGGCGGCGCGATCTTCGGCGGCGACGTGCTCGCCGGGAACGACTGGTACATCAACCTCGGGATCCTGGGCAGCCCGCACATCACGGTCTCGCTGTTCTTCGACATCGGCGTGTACCTGCTGGTGATCGGCCTGATCCTGGACATCCTGCGCAGCCTCGGAGCCCGTATCGACGAACAGATCGAACGGGACGCCGCGCACGCCGAGGAAGAGGGCTCCGCGCCCGGAACCGCCGCCCGCGCAGAGGAGGTCACCTCGTGAGCGAGTCACCCAGCCTGACCCTCGTCCTCGTCATCGGCGTCCTCGTCGCGGTCGGCGTCGTGCTCCTGCTGGAGCGCAGCCTCACCCGTGTGCTGCTGGGCTTCATCGTGATGAGCAACGGCGTCAACCTGATGATCCTGGCCATGGCCGGGCAGGCCGGCGGCCCGCCGGTCCTGTGGTTCACGCCGACCAACGACGAGATGACGGACCCGCTGCCGCAGGCGATGATCCTGACGGCGATCGTCATCACCCTCGGCATCACGGCGTTCCTGCTGGCGCTGGCCTACCGAAGCTGGCAGCTGGAGGGCAACGACGAGGTCCAGGACGACGCCGAGGACCTCCGGATCGTGCAGGGCGAGGGCCGCCGCGCCGTGCGGCAGCGCTTCCTCCAGGAGCGCCGCCGACTGCGGGCGGACATCCGCCGCCAGCGCGCCGAACTCCAGGCGACCATCGCCGCGGCCGACGCCCAGGAGCTGGCCGAACAGGCCCGTATCAAGGCGGAGATCGCGGCGGCCCAGGCCGAGCTGGCCCGGTTCGAGGTCGAGGCCGAGGACGGCCAGGGCGACGAACGCTCCGAGGAGACCGTGCGCCGCCTGACCGACCGTCAGCAGAGCATGGTCAACCAGGTCACGGAGCTGCGCGGCCGTATCCGGCTGGGCCGCAGGCGCCTGCGTGAGCACCGGCGCGCCGACCGCGCCGCCGAACGCGAGCTGTGGCGCGAGCTGCGCCGCCGCATCCGTTCGCAGCGGCGCCAGGCCAGCCAGACCATGCGCGCCGAGCGGGAACGCCTGGCTCGCGCGGAGGACAGCGATCTGCAAGGGAACGACTGACCATGGGATGGGACTACTTCGCCGGAATCCTCCACTACCTCATTCCCCTGCCGGTGGTACTGCCGCTCTTCGCGGCCGGGGTCAAGCTGGCCCTCGGTATCCGCTGGCCCCGCGTCCAGCAGTGGCTGAGCGTCATCACCCTGACGCTGGTGCTGGTGATCGGCGCGGCGCTGATGGTGGGCGCCGACATGTTCGGCCCGCAGGCCGTCCAGGTGGGCGGCTGGGAGACGCCGATCGGCATCACGCTGGTGGCCGACCGGCTGTCCGCGCTGATGGTGACGGTGTCGGCGGCGATCACGCTCGCCGTGCTCGTCTACTCCATCGGCCAGGGGATGGCGGGCAAGGCCGAGGTGGCGCCGCTGTCGGTGTACCAGCCGACCTACCTGATCCTGGTGGCCGGTGTCTCCAACGCCTTCCTCGCCGGTGACCTCTTCAACCTGTACGTCGGGTTCGAGATCCTGCTGACCGCCAGCTACGTGCTGCTGACCCTCGGGGGCACGCAGTCGCGCATGCGGGCGGGCGCCATCTACGTGGTGGTATCGCTGGTCTCCTCGGTGCTGTTCCTCATCGCCATCGCGCTGATCTTCGGCGCGACGGGCACGGTGAACATGGCCCAGCTGGGCGAGCGCCTCCCGGAGATCTCCACGGAGCTGGCCCTGGTCCTGGAGGTCATCCTCGTGATGGCCTTCGGCATCAAGGCGGCGGTGTTCCCGCTGGCGGCCTGGCTGCCCGACTCCTACCCGACCGCGCCCGCGCCGGTCACGGCCGTGTTCGCGGGCCTGCTGACCAAGGTCGGCGTGTACGCGATCATCCGGGCCGAGACCCTGATGTTCCCCGGCACGCAGCTGAACGAGATGCTCATGTGGGTGGCGCTGGCCACGATGATCATGGGCATCCTGGGAGCCGTGGCGCAGACGGACATCAAACGTCTGCTGTCGTTCACCCTGATCAGCCACATCGGGTACATGGTGTTCGGTGTGGCGTTGGGGAGCGAACTCGGCATGGCGGGCGCGGTGTTCTACATCGCGCACCACATCACCGTGCAGACCACGCTGTTCCTGGTGACGGGGCTGATCGAACGCAGGGGAGGGTCCACCTCCCTGGACCACCTCGGCGGTCTGGCCAAGATCGCGCCGATGCTCGCGATCCTCTTCTTCATCCCCGCGATGAACCTGGGCGGCATCCCGCCGCTGTCCGGCTTCCTCGGCAAGATCGGCCTGATCCAGGCCGGTGTGGAGTCCGGCACCCCGCTGGCCTACACGCTGGTCGGCGCGTCGGTCCTGACGAGCCTGCTCACCCTGTACGTCATCGCCCGGGTCTGGAACTACGCGTTCTGGCGGACCCCGTCCGAGGGCATGGTGGCCGAGCCCGGCACCGTGCTGGACGACTCCGAGGCCGACGACACCTCGACGGCGGCGCTCGGCCCGTCCGGCGAGGCGGTCGGCCCGTCGTCCCGGCTCGGTGACACCACCACCGCGACCGCCCCCGTGGTGACCTCGGTGGTCCTGCCCAAGAGCATGGTCGGCGCCACCATCGCGCTGGTCGCGTTCGGGCTGGCCATGACCGTGTTCGCCGGTCCGCTGATCGCGTACTCCTCGGAGGCCGCCGTCGAGCTGATCGCGCAGACGCCCTACATCGAGGCGGTCCTCGGATCCGGAGGTTCACAGTGAACGATCTGAAGACCAGGAAGAAGCAGGGCGCCCGGGCGATCCGGCACCGTCTGGGGAAGGTGCAGGTCCCGGTCGCCCTCGGCATGACCGTGGTCTGGATGCTGCTCTTCGACGGGTTCCAGCTCCGCACGGAGTCGCTGGGGATCGCCCTCCTCGGCTTCACGGTGTCCGTGGCGGTCATGCTGGTCTTCCCGCTGCCGCCGATCGTCCCGGGGTTCCGGTTCTGGCCCGTGCAGGGCGTGCGGATGTTCTTCTACGTCCTGGGGAAGATGGCCGTCGCCAGCTTCCAGGTGACGACCCAGGTGTTCCGTCCGGGGCCTCCGGTACGCAGCTCGGTGGTCTCCGTACGCCTGCGCACCGACTCCGACCTGATGCTGGTGTGCACCTCCATCACCGTCTCGGTGATCCCCGGCAGTGTGATCGTCGAGGTCGCCCAACCGGAGCACGTCCTGTACGTGCACGTCCTGGGCGCGGAGAGCGAGGCCGAGGCGGAGAAGGCCAAGGCGGACATCCTCGACCTGGAGGAGCGCATCGTGCGCGCGCTCGGCACCCGGGAGAACATCGCCGATCTGGAGGCCGCCCTGGCCGCCGGGAAGGGGAACACGTGAGCGCGCTGTGGGTCATCGTCGCCGTCCTGCTCGGGGTGGCCGCGCTGCTGTGCACCGCCCGGCTCCTGCTGGGGCCGAGCATCCTCGACAGGGCGCTGTCCGTGGACGTCCTGCTCGCCTCGGCCCTGACCGGGCTGGGCGCCTACGCCGCGTACTTCCGGGACCCCACGATCCTGCCGATCCTGCTGGTGCTGTCCCTGCTGGGCTTCGTCGGTTCGATCAGCATCTCCAAGTTCGTGGCCCGGCGTCCCGAGGAGCACGTCCGCCCGGAGGACACCATCCACCCGGGGACCAAGGGGGAAGGGGAGAGCAGTGAGTGACCAGCTCGTCAACGTCCTGGACTGGATCGCGATCCTGTGCATCCTGGCGGGGGCCCTGCTGTCCCTGGTCGCGGCCGTGGGTCTGATCCGGTTCCCCGATCTGCTCTCCCGTATGCACGCCGCCGCCAAGCCGCAGGTCCTGGGCCTGCTGCTGGTGCTGGTGGGGATCGCCCTGCGTCTGGTCCCGCAGGAGGAGACCGGCACCTTCAGCATCGGCACGCTGATCCTGGTGGGCCTCTTCCAGGTGGTCACCGTCCCGGTCGCCGGTCACATCGCCGCCCGTGTGGGCTACCGGACCGGCCGCATCCGCGAGGACCTCGTGGTCACCGACGAACTGGCCGACCGCCTGGACGCCAAGCGCCGGGCCGAGAAGGCCCAGGAGAGCGGCGGTAGCACCTCGTAGCGAGAAGCGGAGAACGCGGGCCGGGGCCGGAGGAACGGCGTTCTTCCGGCCCCGGCCGTTCCCACGGCGGGCGCGCCCTCACTCCGCGCGCTCCGCCTCCTCGTCGGTCATCAGCCGCGACCTGACCAGGAACCGGTGGCCGGTCGGGGCCTCCACGGAGAAGCCGGAGCCCCGGCCGGGGACGACGTCGATGGTCAGGTGCGTGTGGCGCCACAGCTCGAACTGGGACCGCGACATCCACACCGGAACGGGGTCCGGCAGTCCGGCGTCGAGGTCGCCCAGACGCACGTCGGAGCCGCCGGTCCGGAACTCCCCCACCGGATAGCACATCGGGGAGCTGCCGTCGCAGCAGCCGCCGGACTGGTGGAACATCAGCGGCCCGTGTTCGGCGGTGAGCTCCCGGAGCAGGGCCGCCGCGCTCTCGGTGAGGGCGACCCGCTGCACGGGCTCGGCGCCCGCCCTCCGTGGGGAGTCGTCCATCAGAAGAACCCCTGCGCCTGTTCCGAGTAGCTGACCAGCAGGTTCTTGGTCTGCTGGTAGTGGTCGAGCATCATCTTGTGGTTCTCGCGGCCGATCCCGGACTGCTTGTACCCTCCGAACGCGGCGTGCGCGGGGTAGGCGTGGTAGTTGTTCACCCACACGCGCCCGGCCTGGATGTCCCGGCCGGCCCGGTAGGCGGTGTTGCCGTCACGGGTCCACACGCCCGCGCCGAGCCCGTACAGGGTGTCGTTGGCGGTCTTCACCGCGTCGGCGTAGTCGTCGAAGCGCGTCACCGCGACCACGGGGCCGAAGATCTCCTCCTGGAAGATCCGCATGTCGTTCCGGCCCTCGAAGACGGTCGGGCTGACGTAGTAGCCGCCCGCGAGGTCGCCCTCCATCTCGGCCCGGCCGCCCCCGGCGAGCACCCGGGCACCCTCCTGACGACCGATGTCGACGTAGGACAGGATCTTCTCCAGCTGGTCGTTGCTGGCCTGGGCGCCGAGCATGGTCTCGGTGTCCAGGGGGTCGCCCTGTCTGATCCGGCCGACCCTCTCCAGGGCGTCGGCCATGAAGTCGTCGTAGACCGAGCCCTGCACGAGGGCACGCGACGGACAGGTGCAGACCTCCCCCTGGTTGAGGGCGAACATGGTGAAGCCCTCCAACGCCTTGTCGTAGAAGGCGTCGCGCTCGGCGGCCACGTCCGCGAAGAAGACGTTCGGGCTCTTGCCGCCCAGTTCCAGGGTGACCGGGATGAGGTTCTCCGAGGCGTACTGCATGATCAGGCGGCCGGTGGTGGTCTCACCGGTGAAGGCCACCTTGCGGACCCGCTGGTGGGAGGCCAGCGGCTTGCCCGCCTCGACCCCGAACCCGTTGACGATGTTCACCACCCCGGGCGGGAGGAGGTCCGCGATCAGGTCGACGAGCACGAGGATGGACGCCGGAGTCTGCTCGGCGGGCTTGAGGACGACGGCGTTGCCCGCCGCCAGGGCCGGGGCGAGTTTCCAGACCGCCATGAGGATCGGGAAGTTCCACGGGATGATCTGGGCGACCACGCCCAGCGGCTCCTGGAAGTGGTAGGCGACGGTGTCCGCGTCGATCTGGGAGCTGTGGCCCTCCTGGGCGCGGACGGCCCCGGCGAAGTACCGGAAGTGGTCGATCGCGAGGGGGATGTCGGCGGCCAGGCACTCACGGACCGGTTTGCCGTTCTCCCAGCTCTCGGCCACCGCGAGCCGCTCCAGGTTCTCCTCCATCCGGTCCGCGACGCGGTTGAGGACCAGCGCCCGTTCCGCCGCCGAGGTGCGGCCCCAGGCAGGGGCGGCCCCGTGCGCGGCGTCGAGGGCGAGTTCGACGTCCTCGGCCCCGCTCCGCGCGACCTCGGTGAAGGTCCGGCCGGTGACCGGGCTGGGGTTCTCGAAGTAGCGGCCCCGGACCGGCCGGACCCATTCGCCGCCGATCCAGTTCTCGTAGCGGGGCGCGTACTCGACGACGGCGCCGGACTCACCGGGGGGCGCGTAGATCACCATGGCGCGTTGCCTCCTCGTGTTCACTGCGCGGGCGCGCGGGGCGCCCGGCTCCTCCAGGAACGTGGAACCGTGACGCTAGTGACCGGCAGGTTGCGACCACGTTGCGCGGTCAGGATCCGAGCCTGCGGAGCCGTCCCCGGAGGGCCGCGTGGCGGGGTGAGCCCGGGTCAAGGGCGCGCAGGGCGGCCGTAAGGACCCGGGGGTCCTCACGCCACTCGGGCCGCTCCGACCAGGCCAGGAGCGCCTGGGGGTCGGCTCCGGCGGCGAGCACCTCGCACACCTCGGCCTGGAGTTCCTCCCGGGCCTCGGCGACCCCGGGCGCCTCCGACCGGGGCAGCACCGGCCCCTCGTAGAGGGCGACGGCCTCGCGGCAGCCGCCGTCGGCCAGGAGACGTCGGACCTCGTCGAGATCGGTGGTGAGCGGTCGGCACAACCGGTACGGGCGTGAGGCCAGCAGCCCCGACCCCAGCAGGCGGCGCAGCCGGGACATCTCGGCCCGGACGGTGACCGGGGCGGCGTCCCGTTCGTGCAGCAGGGCGCCGAGGGCGTCACCGGTCAGGCCGCGCGGGTGGCGGGCGAGGAGCAGCAGGATCTCGGAGTGGCGGGTGCTGAGCTCGACGGTCCGGCCGTCCGCCTCGAACAGTCCGTGGTCGCGGCCGAGGACCCGTAGGCGGGCCGGTTCTCCCTCCGTGCGGGGAGCCGGAAGGAACCCGCTGGCCCGCTGCGCCCGGATCTCCATCTCGGCGGCCGTGGCGGCCGCCCTGACCAGGGCCAGCGCCTGCGGGGAGGCGAGGGGGTCCGCTCCGGTGAGGTCGAGGACACCGATCAGCGCGCCGGTGTCGGGGTCGTGCAGCGGGGCCGCCGAACAGCTCCAGTGCTGAACGCCCCGGCTGAAGTGTTCGCTGGCGAAGACCTGCACCTCGTGGTCGAGGGTGAGCGCCATGCCGGGCGCGCTGGTGCCGACCGAGCTCTCACGCCAGTCGGCGCCCTCGACGAAGTGCATGGCCTCGGCGCGGCCGCGCAGGTGGTGGTCGCCCTCCACCCACAGCAGGCGGCCGGACGCGTCCCCGACCGCCACGATCTGCGGCCCGGGCGCGGTGTCCAGGAGGAGGCGGCGCAGCAGCGGCATGGCCGCGGCGAGGGGGTGGGCGCTGCGGTGGGTGTGCAGGGCGGGGCCGGTGAGTTCGAGGCGGGGCAGCGTACGGTCGGGGTCCACCCCGTGCAGGACACTGCGCCGCCAGGACTCCCCCACCACCGGCCGGACCCGTCCGCTGAGCCGACCGGAGCAGGTGAAGCGTTCGTGCGCGACGGCCACGTCCCGTCGCAGGGCCTCGGGGTCGGTCTCCCATGACCACGCGTTCCATACCCCGGACATCGGCGTCCCTTCGTCGCGACGGCTGGACCCGGCGGGTGTCCGGGCCGGGCCCCTGAGTCAATCCTCGCCGCCCGGTCCTGACAAGGGGTTCCGGGCGGAACCACCGGCGAGTTGCCCCGCGCACGTCACGTCCGTGCCCGAACGCGCCCCGGGCCCGGGGACCGCGCCGGTGATGGGCCTGGCTGGTACCGTCACCGATTCGACGCTCCCCGGACCCCGGGGGCCGCGCCGGGTGCCCCGTCCCGGGGGGAGGACGGCCCCGTGTCCCGCCCGCGACGGAGGAATCCCACGCATCCACCTCTGTCACGGGATTCTGGGACACTGCGTGCATGGGGCGTCCCCCTCAGCATCCGCGCCCCTCCCCCGTCCCCTCCCTTCGTGCACCGGATACCTCCGCGGCGAACGTGGTCGGCGTGGTCACGGCCCCGCGCCGCGGGTCGGCGACGACCTCCGAGCAGTCCCCGCACCGAAACTGACCCGCGAAAGCAGGCCCCCATGTCGACCCCAGAGACCGGCCCCGCTCCAGAGGCCGGTTCGACCCCCGAGGCGACTCCACCGGCGGGCGGACCCCCGGCCGCCCCCGACCTCGGGCTGCCCGGGCCCCCGCAGGGCGCACCTCCGCCGCCGCCCCCGCACCACCTCCCGCCCCGGCCGCCCGTCCCCGAGCCGCCACAGGAGGAGCCGACGCGGGTGCGGCCCTCCCGGCACTGGTACTGGACCGGCACGCTCTTCCCGGTGAGCCTGCTGGTCAGCATCCTCCTGCTGAGCGGCAACCCCGGCGCCGCACCGGGTCTCGTGGTCGGCGGTGTCCTGACGCCGATGCTGGCCTTCCTCGTCTCACTGATCACCTGCGTGACCGTGCTCGTCATCCGGTCCAGCCGGATCGCCCGTCGACGCGGGGAGCGGGCCCGGCGCGAGCACATGGCGTTCACGGGCGCGCCCGTGGGACCGCCGGTGTTCCACCCGGGGTACGCCCCGCCCCCGCCCCGGATCGAGATCCCCGCGGGGGACCTCCGCCCGCGCCGCCGTTCGATCCTGGCCAGCGCCCTCGTGCTGCCCGTCGGCGTCGCCGTGGGGGTGACCGCCATCGTGACGGGGTTCTCCTACGACCTGCCCCCGGAGCACGCCAGCGAGGTCATCCGGACCGGCGGCACGGCCACCTTCGAGGTCACCGAGGAGCAGACCGGGTCCCTGGGCCTGTACTCGAACGTCCCGCACGAGGACGAGGACGGGATCTCCTGCGTCCTGGACGGCGCGGGCGCCCCGAGGCTCACCGAGAAGGTGGTCGGGTACAGCCACGAGGAGTGGCGCCTGGTCCGGTCGGTCGAGTTGAGCGCCCCGGGCGAGTACGACCTGACCTGCACGGGACGGCCCGGCCTGGAGTACGTGGTCGCGGACACCGACGTCGCCGTCGCCTACGACAAGCGGATGATGGCCGGGTTCGGGACCCTGATGCTCTCCGTCGTGCTCGGTTTCTTCGTCTCGCTGATCCTCGTGATCACGCTCAGCGTGAAGCGCGGCGAGCACCGGAGCCGACTCGTCCGCGAGCACCAGGTCCGCGCCCAGCAGGCCTGGGTTCAAGCCCGGCAGCAGGGCCCGCCCCGGCACTGACACCCCCGGAGGGCGCCCCGGACCTCGCCCCGGGGTGGGCGACGCACCGGTGTCCTCCCCGGGCACGGCCGGACGGGTTCAGGCCGGGTGGTCCGCGACGGGGTAGGGCGAGACCGTGCTGGAGTTCTCGTTGACCAGCAGGGAGCGACCGGCCGGGGGGAACGCCCGCTGCGGGCAGGCGGGGCGCTCGCAGACCTTGCAGCCCAGGCCGATCGGCGTGGCCGAGCCCGGGTCCGCCAGGTCCAGTCCGGTGGAGTACACGAGCCGGTTCGCGTGGCGGAGCTCGCAGCCCAGCCCGATCGCGAAGGTCTTGCGGGCCGCTCCGTAGCCCCCGTATCCCCTGGTCACCGTGCGCGCGACCCAGAAGTAGGAGCGGCCGTCGGGCATCTGCGCGATCTGCCGTTGGATGACGTCCGGGGCGGAGAAGGCCGCGTAGACGTTCCACAGCGGGCAGGTGCCGCCCGAGCGCGAGAAGTGGAAGCCGGTGGCGGACTGGCGCTTGGACATGTTGCCCGCCCGGTCCACGCGCACGAACGAGAAGGGCACCCCCCGCCGCCGGGGGCGCTGGAGGGTCGAGAGGCGGTGGCAGACGGTCTCGAAGCCTACCCCGAAGCGGTCCGCGAGCAGTTCGATGTCGTGGCGCTCGGCCTCCGCCGCCGCCTGGAACTCGCGGTAGGGAAGGATGAACGCGCCCGCGAAGTAGTTGGCCAGGCCGATCCGCGCCAGCCGGACCGCCTGCTCGGTGGTGAGCTCCTCCCCTCGGGCGAGTTCGTCCAGGAGGGGCCCGTGTTCGAGGAAGGCCAGCTGGGTGGCGAGCTGGAAGGCGCGTTGGCCGGGGCGCAGGTGCGCGGCCAGGGTGAGGACCCGGCGCTCGGCGTCGTACACCCGGTTGCGAGCGGCCTCACCGCCGGGCGATTGACTCTCCACCCTGACGCCGTGGCGTTCCTCCAGCAGACGCGTGAGGACGACGTGGGCGCGGCCCGGTTCGACGCCCTGCCGCCCGGCGAGGTCCTCCGCGCGTTCGTCGAGCTCCCCCACGTAGTTCTGGCGCTCGTAGAAGAAGTCGCGGACCTGCTCGTAGGCCATGGGAGCCACGGACGCCCCTCCGTCGTCCCGGCCCTCGGCCAGGGCGGCGGCCTGCCCGGAGACGTCCCGGTACCTGCGGTGCAGGTCCACCAGGACCCGGGCCACGGAGGGCATGCCGGAGGCCAGCTCGTCGAGTTCGTCCGGGCTCACCTGGTCGCCGGTGGGGACGTCGGTGAGCGCCTCCCGGAGCTCCGCGATCAGCCGTGAGGTGTCGCTGGTCGCGAAGAAGCCGGGATCGACCCCGAACGCCTCGGTGATCCGTAGCAGGACGGGGACGCTGAGCGGGCGCTGGTTGTGCTCCATCTGGTTGAGGTAGCCGGCGGAGATGCCCAGCTCGCGAGCGAGCTCGGACTGCTTGAGCGAGTGCTCCTGCCGCAGCCTGCGCAGCCGCGGCCCCGCGAAGACCTTGCGCACGATGGCCCCTTCCGTCCCCGCCAGGCTAACCCGAAGGTGTCTCGCCAGGCGTTAGCAGACTTCGCAGGAATGCCGGGAGGACTTAGCCGACCTCAGCACGCGGGCCCGCACTCGTGGAGCCAGGACTCCCAACGGAGTCACCGGCTCGGTGCCTCTGAGCATCCAGGAATCGCACCCATCCGGGGGCCACCGTCGGAAGGCATACCACTCAGAGGAGGTCGCGGAGCTCGTCCGGGGTGAGACCCGCCTGTTTGAGGACGGACACCGTGGTCCCACGCTTGAGCTCCTTGTGCAGCGGGACGATCACCACCCGGGCACCCTTCCTGAGCTTCGCGTGGTCGCCCTTGGTCCGGACGTGCTCGAAGCCGATCCGCTGGAGTGCGGCGACCACTTTGGCACCGGAGGAGATCGGAATGTGGGAAGGGCTCACGCGGGCAAGCGTACGTCGATCTCCGTGACCCTGGTGGGAGTTTCCGCCAATTGCCGGACGGCGTCCTCGTCGTCCTCGAAGTACAGCTCCAGGGCTTCGGTGAGCGCATACAGCGCTTCCTCCTCCGTCTCACCCTGAGAGGCGACCTCAACGTCCACCGCGCGCGCCACGTAACCACCGGCCTCGTGGTCGGGCGTCACAGTGACGGCCAGGTGCAGTGTGCGGTGCATGCACGCAACGGTACCCAACGGAGAGGAGATCTGAGGGAAGTTCGTATGCAAACTAGCAATCTGCAACCTGCAAGGTTTGCACCCTTGGCTGAATCACGCCTGCGGGTTGGCAGAACTCAGCAGGTTTCGCCCCTTCCACCAGGTGATTCGCCCATGCGAACCTCGGCTGCACAGAGACCGCGTCGAGGGGATGAACATGGAGCAGCACCGCGTCCGGGTCCACCGGAGCTCCGAGGGGCCCGCCAAGGAGGAGCAGCTGGCCCACCGGATCGCGTCCGTGGCAGCCGACCCGGTCAGGGTCGAGCCCGCCGTGGTGGAGATGATCGGCAACCGGGTCATCGACAACGCCGCCGTGGCCGCCGCCTCCCTGCGCCGCCGCCCCGTCCGCAGCGCGCGGGCGCAGGCCACCCGGCACCCGCTGAACCCCGGCGCGGCGATCATGGGCACCCCGCCGTCCACACGCGTCTCCCCCGAGTGGGCGGCCTGGGCCAACGGCGTGGCCGTCCGGGAACTGGACTTCCACGACACCTTCCTGGCCGCCGACTACTCGCACCCCGGCGACAACATCCCGCCGATCCTCGCCGTCGCCCAGCACCTGGGCCGGGACGGCCGCGCCCTGGTGCGGGGCATCGCCACCGGGTACGAGATCCAGGTCGCCCTGGTGAAGGGCATCTGCCTGCACGAGCACAGGATCGACCACATCGCCCACCTGGGCCCGTCGGCGGCGGCCGGGATCGGCACCCTCCTGGAGCTCGACACCGAGACCGTCTACCAGGCGGTCCAGCAGGCCCTGCACGTGACCACCACCACGCGGCAGTCGCGCAAGGGCGAGATCTCCAGCTGGAAGGCGTACGCGCCCGCGTTCGCCGGGAAGATGGCCGTGGAGTCCGTCGACCGCGCCATGCGCGGCGAGGGCGCCCCCTCCCCCGCCTACGAGGGCGAGGACGGCTTCATCGCCCGCCTGCTGAGCGGGCCGGGCGTCGACTACCTCGTGGAGCTGCCGGGCCCGGGTGAGGCCAAGCGCGGCATCCTGGACACCTACACCAAGGAGCACTCGGCCGAGTACCAGAGCCAGGCCCTCATCGACCTGGCCCGACGTCTGGGCCCGAGGATCGGGGACACCGCGCGGGTCCGTTCCGTGACGATCCACACCAGCCACCACACGCACCACGTGATCGGCACCGGTTCGGGCGACCCGCAGAAGATGGACCCCCGGGCCAGCCGGGAGACCCTGGACCACTCCATCCCCTACATCTTCGCCGTCGCCCTCCAGGACGGCGAGTGGCACCACGAGCGCTCCTACGCTCCCGAGCGCGCCCAGCGTCCGGACACCGTGGAGCTGTGGCACCGGATCAGCACGGTCGAGGACCCGGAGTGGACCCGCCGCTACCACGCGACGGACCCGAAGGAGAAGGCCTTCGGCGGCCGTGTGGTGGTGGAGATGGCGGACGGCTCCGTGATCGAGGACGAGATCGCGATGGCCGACGCCCACCCGCTCGGTGACCGTCCCTTCACCCGCCCTGACTACGTCGCCAAGTTCCGTGCCCTCTCCGAGGGGATCGTCGCCCGCGCCGAGCAGGACCGCTTCCTGGACCTGGTCGAACGCCTGCCCGAGCTCACCACCGACGAGGTCCGCCAGCTGTCCTTCATGGAGGACCCCGACACCGCGCCGGGCGACCTGCCGACCTCCAAGGGGATCTTCTGATGCCGCACACGCCTCCGACGACGCCTTCGCCGAAGGCGTCCCCGACTTCACGATCCGAACGGATGTGGTGAGCATGACCGACACGGCGATCCGCAAGGGCCTGGCCGGGGTGGTGGTCGACACCACCGAGATCTCCATGGTCGACGAGGCCTCCAACTCGCTGACCTACCGCGGCTACCCGGTGCAGGACCTGGCCGCCTCGTGCACGTTCGAGGAGGTCGCGTACCTGCTCTGGTACGGGGAGCTGCCGACGGCGGGCCAGCTGCGCGAGTTCACCGCACGGGAGCGGGCCAACCGCGCCCTGGACCGGCACACCCTGGACCTGCTGCGCCGCCTCCCGGAGACCGCGCACCCCATGGACGTGCTGCGTACCGCCATCAGCTACCTGGGCGCGGACGACCCCGCCGAGGACGACGCCTCGGTGGCGGCCAACCGGGCCAAGGCCGAGGCCATGCTGGCCAAGCTGCCCACGGTGGTCGCCGCCGACCACCGGCGGCGCCGGGGGCTGGACCCGATCCAGCCGGACCCGGGCCTGGGGCACGCCGAGAACTTCTTCCACATGTGCTTCGGAAGGGTCCCCGAGCCCGAGGTGGTGCGCTGCTTCGAGGTGTCGATGATCCTCTACGCCGAGCACAGCTTCAACGCCTCCACCTTCACCGCCCGGGTGGTGACCTCCACCCTGTCGGACATCTACAGCTCCGTGACGGCGGCGATCGGCGCCCTGAAGGGTTCGCTGCACGGCGGCGCCAACGAGGCCGTCATGCACATGCTCCAGGAGATCGGTTCGGCGGAGCGCGCCTCCGACTGGCTGGACACCGCCCTGGCCGAGAAGCGGAAGATCATGGGCTTCGGGCACCGCGTGTACAAGCACGGGGACTCCAGGGTGCCGACCATGCGCGCGGCGCTGGACCGGATGGCCGCGCTCAGGGGTGCCGAGGAGCTCATGGAGCTGTACGGAGCCCTGGAGGCGGAGATGGTGGCCCGCAAGGGCATCCACCCGAACCTGGACTACCCGGCGGGCCCCGCCTACCACCTGATGGGGTTCGAGGTCCCGACCTTCACGCCGCTGTTCGTGATGGCCCGGATCACCGGGTGGACCGCGCACATCCTGGAGCAGCAGGAGGCCAACGCGCTCATCCGCCCTCTGAGCAGCTACACGGGGCGCGAGCGCCGTCCGGTGCCGCTGCCCGCCCAGCGCCTGGCGGGCTGACCGCCGCCGGGACACCCCGGCCCGGCCCGGTCTCCCTCGGGGCCGGGCCGACGGTGTCACCGCCCCGTGACACGTCCGC
Source organism: Nocardiopsis eucommiae (assembly GCF_965344335.1). NCBI lineage: Bacteria > Bacillati > Actinomycetota > Actinomycetes > Streptosporangiales > Nocardiopsidaceae > Nocardiopsis > Nocardiopsis eucommiae. The sequence continues at coordinate 12,074 of NZ_CBDRIY010000005.1, read as the reverse complement.
GCGAGGGCACCGTGACGCGGAGGGGCCGCCCGTGGTGCGGGCCCCGGTTCGCCGCGTGTGGGGAGATTCCTCCCATGGGACGCCCCCCGCTGGGTAGTGTCCGGGGGAGACCGCGGGCCGAGGACGGGAGCGTGCCGGATGAGCGCAGAGCGTGGGGAACACGTGAGCACCGACGAGGCCAGGGAGGCGTCCGCGCGGCTGTGGTCGCTGGCCAGCCCGGTCACCCCGATGGCGATCCGGGCGGTGGCCACGCTGAGGGTCGCGGACCACCTGGCCGAGGGGCCGCGCACGGCCGCCGAGCTCGGCGCGGCGGTCGGGGCGGACCCGGACGGCCTGGCACGGGTGCTGCGGTACCTGGCCGGGGAGGGCCTGTTCACCCTGGAGGGGGGCCGGTTCGCGCTCACGACGGTCGGGGACTGCCTGCGGACGGACCACCCGTACTCCCGGCTACCCTGGTTCGCCGGGGACGGCGCACACGGGCGCGCCGACCTGTGTCTGTCCGAGCTGGCCGAGGCGCTGCGCACCGGCCGGAGCGCCTACTCCCTGCGTTTCGGCGGCTCCGGTTTCTGGGAGGACCTGTCCGCCGATCCGGAGCTGTCCCGGTCCTTCGACGAGCTCATGAGCGGCCGGATGGTCAACCACTCCGAGACCATCGCGGAGATGTACGAGTGGCAGGCGCTGGACCACGTCGTGGACGTGGGCGGCGGCAACGGCGCGCTGCTGCTCACCCTGCTGGAGCGCTTCCCCCGGCCGCGCGGGACCGTGGTGGACCTACCCGGTCCGGTGGCTGCGGCGCGCGCGAACTTCCGGGAGGCGGGTCTGGCCGACCGCGCCGACGCCGTCGCGGGGAGCTTCTTCGATCCGCTTCCGGTGACCGGCGACGCCTTCGTGCTGGGGTGGATCCTGCACGACTGGGACGACGCGTCGGCCGTGACGATCCTGCGGCGGTGCGCGGAGGCGGCCGGTCCGACCGGGACGGTGCTGGTGGCCGAGCACGCCGCCGAGGACGTGGTGAGCGAGCTGGACCTGCGGATGCTGGCCTTCTTCCAGGGCCGGGAGCGGAGCACCGACGAACTGGCGGCCCTGGCCGAACGGGCGGGGTTGTGTGTCGCCGGGAGCCACCGGCACAAGGGGGTCGCCCTGGTGGAGCTGACCCCCGGCCACCCGATGTGATCTACGCCACATACACCTCCGTCACCACGGGTAACGTGATCACCACGTAATTCCCGCCGCTGACCCCGTTGACGCGGATGCCCCCGGACTGGCTCCATGGTGCGCACCTCTTCACACCCGCTACTGAGGAGTTCGTACATGATCAACCGCAGGCTCTTCCTGGGCGGCGCCACGATCGCCGCCGGAGCTCCCCTGCTCGGCGCGACCGGTTGCGCCACCAGCCCCCAGAGCATCACCCCCGTCTCGAACACGGCCAACCTGGGAGCGCTCCCGGTGAGCGTGACCAACAACAGCGGCCGCTTCGGGGACGACGAGGTCCTCGTCTACGTCGTCGGCACCGACCTGGTCGACGACGTCCACTGCCGGGTCGACGCCGAGGGCACGCCCCACCCCGTCAGCGTGGACGACAACACCGACGACGGCTACACGGACTACTCGATCCCCCTGGGCGCCCTCTCCGGCATGACGCTCCCGTACATGTCCGGCCGGATCTACTTCGCCATGGGCGGGAAGCTCGGCATCCGGATCGTGGAGGACGGTGACGGGAACCCCGCCCTCCAGCTCCCCGCCGGCTGGGTCGAGGACGACCACGGCTTCGACGTCCTGCACGACTCGGTGGAGTTCACCCACAACGAGGACGGCATGTTCTGCAACACCTCGATGGTGGACCAGTTCAGCGTGCCGATCGGTATCCGGCTGACCGGGAACGAGGACCAGAGCACCGGTTTCCTGCTGCCCGGCGGACGCGACGCGATCTTCGAGACCCTCGCCGCCGACCCGGACTTCTCACCGCTGGTCTACGACAGCCACCGGATCATCGCCCCCGGCCACGGGCTCGACGCGGGGATCTTCCCCACCGACTACTTCGACCCGTACGTGGACCAGGTGTGGTCGCACTACGCGGGCACCGACCTCAGCGTCACGACCAACGCCGGGACCTTCACCGGCCGGGTGCAGGGCGACGAGCTGCTGTTCGACGGCGGGGTCTCCCCCATCGCCCGGCCCAGCACCCGGGACGTGTTCTTCTGCGACGGCGCCCTGGCCGCGCCCAACGACGGGATCACCGGCCCCGTGGCGGCGATCGTGGGGGCGGCGCTCAACCGCGCCACCCTGCTGGACCACGCGGCCCAGCCCACCAACGACCCGGCCGAGTTCTACCTGGCCGACATCGCCAACCGCTACGCCGGGACCTTCCACGAGCACACCGAGGACGGCAAGGCGTACGGGTTCGCCTTCGACGACGTCGAGGACTTCGCGTCCTACATCCAGGACCACGGCCCGTCGGGACTGGAGATCACCCTGACGCCGTTCTAGGGACCTGACGGCGCTCCAGGAAGCCGCCACGGCGCGGCCCCACGAACGCGCGCCCCGGACGACCGGTCTGATGGGAGGCCGGGCGGCCGGGGCGCGCACCTCCCTGTCAGCCGGTCGGGGCGGGGACGGCTCCGTCAGGCTTCCCGGTCTCCGTCCCCGGCCGGCTCAGCGGGTCGGGTGCTCGGTCTCCTCGTACCAGCGCCTGGCGGACTCGCCCTCGTTGAGGATGAGGACGACGACCATGAGCACGAGGCCGACGATGCCGCTCTCCCCGGTCAGCATGTTGATCAGCGCGGAGGTGACGCCGACCCCCACCACCACGCGCACCAGGGTCCGGGTGCGGTGTCCGCCCCGACCGACGGTGGCGGCCACGTAGACGTAGAAGACGGTCGTCGCGAGGGCCACGAGCATCAACAGCCAGAAGGCGCCGGGGCTCACTCCGGTGGCGCTCTCCAGCTGCCCCGAACTCACCGCGCTCACACCCACCAGGGCCAGCAGGAGGGCGAGGCCGGCGATGCCGGACATGACGAAGAGGATGACCTGGACGGCCGTGAGCGCGCCGGGTTTGGGATTCATGGGGGATGCAGCTCCGTGCTGGGGTGACGATCGTCCGGGACCTCGTCCCGGGCCTGACCCTCCGTGAGACGCCTCGCGGAGGACCCTGGTTCCGCCCTCCGTGCCGGTCCCGATCACCCGGACGACGCGCGGCCCGGGTCCCCTCGGGTCACCCGGGCCGCGTCCGCCGGACTCACTCCGTGGCGGGCTCCGCCCCGCCGGAGCGCTCGCGCACCGACTCCACGATCGCGGAGAAGTCCCGGGGCTCACCGTCCAGGCCCTCCACGAAGGCCCGGTAGACCTCGGCGGCCCGGCTCCCGACCAGCGCCTCCACCCCGGTCTCCTCCAGCGCGTTGGCCGCCAGACCGAGGTCCTTGGCCATCAGCGCCGCCGCGAACCCCGGCCGGTAGCCGTTGTTGGCCGGACTGGTCGGCACCGGACCCGGGACCGGACAGTACGAGGTGAGCGACCAGCACTGCCCCGAGGCCGTGGACATCACGTCGTACAGCGCCTGGTGGGTCAGGCCCAGCCGCTCGCCCAGCACGAACGCCTCGCTCACGGCGAGCATCGACGCGCCCAGCACCATGTTGTTGCAGATCTTCGCGGCCTGCCCGCCACCCGGGCCACCACAGTGCACGGCCCTGCCGCCCATCACGTCCAACAGAGGCCGCGCCGTGGCGAGGTCGGCCTCCTCCGCGCCGACCATGAAGGTGAGCGTCCCGCCCTCGGCCCCCGCCACCCCTCCGGAGACCGGGGCGTCCATGGCCCGGTGCCCGGCCTCCACGGCGGCGGCGTTGGCCGCGCGCGCGTCGGCCACGTCCACGGTGGAGCAGTCCAGGAAGAGCGTTCCGGGGCGGGCGTCCGCCAGCAGGCCCTCCGAGCCCCCGTCGCCCCGGTAGGCGGCGAGCAGATGGCGACCGCTCGGCAGCATGGTGATGACGACGTCGGCCCCGGCCACGGCCTCGGCTGCGGACCCGGCCACCCGGACCCCGGCACCGGCCGCCCGCTCCAGCGCCTCGGGGACCAGGTCGTAACCGGTGACGTCGTGCCCGGCGGCGACCAGGTTGGCGGCCATCGGCCCGCCCATGTTGCCGAGTCCGACGAAGGCGATCGCGGTCATCGCGCACCCCCGTCGGCCGTGGCTGGCGGTTCGGCGAGGCCGACCGGCCCGTCCGGGGCGGGCGCGAAGGCGCGCTCGACGTCGGCGTCGGTGACCCCCGCCAGCGTGGCCGGGGACCACCGGGGGTCGCGGTCCTTGTCGATCACCTGCGCGCGGATGCCCTCCGCCAGGTCGGGCCAGGTCAGCGCGGCCGTGGACACCCGGTACTCCTGTTCGAGGACCTCCTCCAGTCCGGCCAGGCGACGGGCCCGGCGCAGCGCGGCCAGGGTGGTCTTCACGGCGGTCGGGGACTTGGCCCCGATGGTGTCGGCCGCCTTCGCCGCCTCCGGATCACCGTGCTCGCGCAGTCGCGCCACGATCTCCTCGGCGGTGTCGGCGGAGTAGCAGGCGTCGATCCACCCGCGCCGGGACTCCAGGGGCGCGGCCGGGACGCCCTCCGCGAAACGGGCCACGGCCTCGGTGACGTCGGCCTCCGTGGCCGCCTCCGTGAGCGCGGAGACGAGGTCGGGCAGGCGCTCGGAGGGCACGTAGTGGTCGGCCATGCCGGTGTACACCGCGTCCGCCGCGCCGATCGGCGTGCCGGTGAGCGCCAGGTGGGTACCGGTCTCACCGGGCGCCCGCGAGAGCAGGAACGTGCCGCCGACGTCGGGCACGAACCCGATGGTGGTCTCCGGCATGCCCACCTTGGAGCGTTCGGTGACCACGCGGACCCCGCCGTGCGCGGAGACCCCCACGCCCCCGCCCATGACCACGCCGTCCATGAGGGCGACGTAGGGCTTGGGATAGCGGGCGATCTGCGCGTTGAGGTGGTACTCGTCCCGCCAGAAGTCGGCGGCCTGGCGGTCGCCGTTCACCGCGCTGGCCCGGATGGCGCGGATGTCGCCGCCCGCGCACAGGCCGCGCTCCCCCGCGCCGTCGAGCAGCACCACCGACACGCCCTCGTCCTTCTCCCAGGAGGTGAGGGCGTCCGCGAACGCGCGGACCATGGCGTGGTCGAGGGCGTTGATGGCGCGCGGCCGGTTGAGCGTGGCTCGGGCGAGCGTGCCCTCCACGCGCAGCAGCACGGAGGCGTCGTCCTCGCCGGTGTTCCTGTCGCTGGTCATCAGGCGGCCCCGGTGAGTCGTCGAGCGATGATGAGGCTCATGATCTCGTTGGTTCCTTCCAGGATTCGGTGCACCCGCAGGTCGCGCACGATCTTCTCAATGCCGTACTCCGTGAGGTAGCCGTACCCCCCGTGGAGCTGGAGGGCCTGGTCCGCGACGGTGTACCCGGCCTCGGTGGCGAACCGCTTGGCCATCGCGCACAGGTGCGCGGCCTCGGGGTCCCCGTCGTCCAGGGCGCCCGCCGCCCGCCACAGCAGGGAGCGGGCGGCCTCCAGTTCGGTGGCCATCTCCGCGAGCCGGAACCGCAGCGCCTGGGCGTTGATCAGCGGGGCGCCGAAGGCCTCGCGGCTCCCCAGGTAGGCGGTGCTGCGCTCCAGGGCGGCCAGGGCGCCGCCGAGCGAGCAGGCGGCGATGCCGAGGCGCCCGCCGTTGAGCCCGTTCATCGCGATCCGGAAGCCGTCGCCCTCGCCTCCCAGGAGGCGGTCGGCGGGCAGCCGGACCCCGTCCATGAGCACCTGACGGGTGGGTTGGGCGTTCCAGCCCATCTTGGCCTCGTCGGCACCGAACGACACCCCCGGGTCGTCGCGGTGCACGACGAACGCGGAGATCCCGGCCGCGCCGACGCCACCGGTGCGCGCCATCACCACGTACACCTCGGAGACGCCCGCGCCGGAGATGAACTGCTTGGACCCGGTGAGCACGTAGGCGTCCCCGTCGCGGACCGCCCGGGTGCTGAGCGCGGCGGCGTCGGAACCGGCGCCGGGTTCGGTGAGGCAGTAGCTGCCCAGGGTCTCCATGGAGCACAGACCCGGCAGCCAGCGGGCGCGCTGGTCGGCGTCGCCGTAGCGGTCGACCATCCAGGCGACCATGTTGTGGATGGACAGGTACCCGGCCACGGACGGGCATCCGGTGGCCAGGGCCTCGAAGACCAGGGCGCCGTCGAGCCTGGTCAGCCCGGTGCCGCCGGAGTCCTCGGAGACGTAGAGGCCGCCCATGCCGAGGTCGGCGGCCCTGCGGAGCACGTCGACCGGGAAGTGCTTGGTCTGGTCCCAGCCGACGGCGAACGGTGCGAGGTGTTCGTCCGCGAACCCGCGCGCGGTCTCGGCCAGCGCGCGCTGTTCGTCGGTGATCGCGGCGGTCACCGGACGACCGGGATCGTGAACTCCGCGCCCTCCTTGACCCCGGAGGGCCAGCGCGAGGTGACGGTCTTGGTGCGGGTGTAGAAGCGGATCGAGTCGGGACCGTGCTGGTTGAGGTCTCCGAAGCCGGACCTCTTCCAGCCGCCGAACGTGTGGTAGGCGACCGGCACCGGGATGGGCACGTTGACGCCGACCATGCCGGTGTTGACGCGCTGCGAGAAGTCGCGCGCGGTGTCGCCGTCCCGGGTGAAGACGGAGACGCCGTTGCCGTACTCGTGCTCGCTGGGCAGTCGCAGGGCCTCCTCGTAGTCGGCCGCGCGCACCACGGACAGCACGGGGCCGAAGATCTCCTCCCGGTAGACGCGCATGTCGGGGGTGACGCGGTCGAACAGGGAGGCCCCGGTGAAGAAGCCCTCCTCGTGACCCTTCACCTTGAGGCCGCGCCCGTCGACCACCAGTTCGGCGCCCTCCTCCACGCCCAGGGCGACGTAGGCGTCCACCCGGTCGAGGGCGTCCCTGGACACCAGGGGTCCGAAGTCGGCGTCGGGGTCGTCCGAGGCGCCCACGGTCAGCCCGGCGATGCGTTCGGTCAGTTTGGAGACGAGGGCGTCGGCGGTCTCCTCGCCCACGGGGACCGCCACGGAGATCGCCATGCAGCGCTCACCGGCGGACCCGTACCCGGCGCCGATCAGGGCGTCCGCGACCTGGTCCAGGTCGGCGTCGGGCATGACGACCATGTGGTTCTTGGCCCCGCCGAAGCACTGGGCCCGCTTGCCGTGCGCGGTGGCCGTGGAGTAGACGTACTCCGCGATCGGGGTGGAGCCCACGAAGCCCACCGCGGCCACGCGGGGGTCGGTGAGCAGGGTGTCCACCGTCTCCTTGCCGCCGTTGACCACGTTGAGCACGCCGGGCGGGAGTCCGGCCTCCAGGAAGAGCTCGGCCAGCCGGAGCGGGACCGAGGGGTCGCGTTCCGAGGGCTTGAGGATGAAAGCGTTCCCGCAGGCCAGAGCGGGTGCGGCCTTCCAGAGCGGGATCATCGCCGGGAAGTTGAACGGGGTGATGCCCGCGACCACGCCCAGGGGCTGGCGCAGGGAGTGGACGTCGATCCCGGCCCCGGCGTTGTCGGTGAACTCGCCCTTGAGCAGGTGCGGGATCCCGGCCGCGAACTCGACCACCTCCAGTCCGCGCTGGAGGTCGCCGTGGGCGTCGGCCACGGTCTTGCCGTGTTCGGCGGACAGGGCCCGGGCGATCGACTCACGCTCGGGTTCGACCAGCTGGAGGAACCTGAGCAGGACCCGCGCCCTGCGCTGGGGGCTCCAGGAACCCCAGGCGACCTGTGCCTCCTCGGCGTCGGCGATGACCGCCTCGGTCTCCGCCCGGTCCGCCAGGGGGACCCTCGCCCTGATCCGACCGGTGCTGGGCTCGTAGACGTCACCGAAGCGGCCGCTCCGGCCCGGGACGTTCCTGCCATGCACGAAATGCGTCAGCTCGCTGACCATGCGTGTTCGCTCCATCCTCGTGGACCACACGAATCTCGGGCCGCGAGCGGTGGCCTGACTTCCGGAGTCTCCCCCGGTCACAGTGGCGGGACCGTGCTGGATTCGCACCAGCTTCCCCGCTCCTCGGCCCCCTCACCATATAGTTGGACGTCCTACTAAATCCAGACCCCGAGGCGACGCGTTGTGGGTCTCCGGCCCGCGCCGGTCGCCCACGCGGCCCGCGTGCCCCGAGTGGGTCGCGGTTAGCGTGGAGCTGTGTGCCGGTGCCCCCTCTCCGGAGCCACCCGAGACACCGGCGCGGAAAGTCGGTGGTCCCCCCGTGTCCGACCCCACCCCCCGCCCGTCGTCAGCGCCGCTCGGCGGACGTTTCTGGGCCTTCTGGTCCGCGTCCCTGGCCTCGAACCTGAGCGACGGCGTGGCGATGATCGCCGTCCCGTGGCTGGCGTCCTCCCTGGCCCCCGAGAACGCCGCGCTCGTGGCCGCCGTCGCCACCGCGGGCCGACTCCCCTGGCTCCTCCTGGCGCTCCCCGCGGGGGTGCTGGTGGACCGCCTGCCCCGGTTCACGCTGATGGTCTCCGCCAACGCGCTGCGGATGCTGCTCTGGGCGCTGCTGGCCCTGGTGGTGTTCTCCGGCTGGGCCTCGATCCCCCTGCTCGCCGCCTTCGCGTTCTGCTTCGGTGCCCTGGAGGTCTGCCACGACACCGCCGCCGAGACCACGGTGACGGCGCTGGTCCCCAGGGAACGACTGGAGAGCGCCAACGGACACGTCCGGTCCGGGGCGGTCGTCGCGCAGGAGTTCGCCGGACGCCCCTTGGGCGGGTTCGTGCTGGTCCTCGGCCTGTTCGCGCCGTTCCTGTTCAACGTCGCCGCGCTGCTGGTGTCGGTGGTGGCGCTCCTGCGGGTCCGCGCGACCACCCCCGCGACGACCGCAACGCCCTCCCCTGCTTCCGCCGGGCGGACGCCGCGCGGTGTGTGGAGCGACGTGGTCGAGGGCGTGCGGGCCCTGTGGGACCAGCCGCTGCTGCGCTCGGTGGCCGTCATCGCGGTGTTCGTGAACACCGCCTACGCCACCCTGCTCTCCACCCAGGTGCTGTTCGTCCGCGACGTCCTGGGGCTGGGGTCGACCGGGTTCGGCCTGCTCATGGCCTTCGCCGCGATCGGCGGGGTGATCGGCGGGCAGGTGGTCTCCCGTCTGCGCTCCGCGCTGCCCCACGGAACCCTGCCGACGTTCTGTCTGGCCGCGAGCGGGCTGCTGTACCTGCTGGTGGCGCTGTTCCCGCTCACCCCCGTGGTGGCCGGGGTGTATCTCCTCAGCGGCGGCCTGGTGCTGGGCTACGCGGTCGCGATGACCTCCATCCGCCAGCGCGTCACCCCGGACCACCTGCTCGGGCGCGTGAACGCCGCCATGCGCACGGTCAGCTGGGGCATGAGCGCCGTGGGCATGGCGGCTGGAGGCGTCCTGGTGGCCGTCCTGGCACCCACCCTGGGCCAGGCTGACGCGCTCCGTGTCCCCTACGCACTGGTGAGCGCGGTCAGTCTGGCGGTGGTGGTGTTCTTCGGCCGCAGGCTGGTCGGTCTGGTGCGCGAGCACGACCGGTGAGCACGGGATCGGGGCAGGAGGGTCGCGCCCCGATCCGGTCATCCCCCGGACGCCCCGAGGGTGCGGAGGAGCCCGTGGGCCTCGTCCACCCGGGCGGGGTAGGCCTCGGGGCCCTCCGCGAGCCGCATCGCCGTGAGGTCGCAGGCCATGGCGGTGTGGGCCGCCAGGACGGCGACGTTCTCCGCCGTCCCGGCCTCGGTCAGGGCACCGGCCAGGCGGAGCGCCCTCTGTTGGCGGGTGAGCAGGTAGCGGGATCTGAGGTCGATGCTCTCCCTGAGGAGCCGCACGAGCACGGCCGAGTGCGCCGGGGAGAGGGCGGTGGGTCCGCTGGCGGTCGCGGCCTCACGGAGCAGGGCGAGCGCGTCCCCGAGGTCGGTCCCCGGCTTCAGGTCCGCACGTTCGCGCACGTAGGAGCACATGCGGTCCACCTCGGCGCTGTCGTCGGCGAACAGCACCTGTTGTTTGTCACCGAAGTACCGGAAGAAGGTCGTGCGGCCGACCTCGGCGCGTTCCGCGATGGCCGCGACCGTCACGTTGTCGAATCCGTGTTCGGCGAAGAGTTGGAAGGCTGCTGACACGATCGTGGCCCTCGCCTTACGACGTTTGCGAGCGTGGAGCGTGTCCGGGGGGTGTTGCATGAGGCGACCCTATCGAGTGGGAACTCGGTTCTCGATGGTACGCGGGACCGGCCATTGGGACGGTGGTCCCGAAACGGACCGAGAGACCGAAGGAGCGGGATGTCTTCCGGGCTGGATGACGGGATGTGACCGGCGTTCCGGGGCCTGGGGGCAGCCTCGGAGCGAACACCGGTAGCCCGGGAGTTTATTGCAAAGTGATCTGGTACCGACAACCGCCTTCCACTCGCCGCAGAACCCTTGCCCGGAAAGGGTTCCCTCCACACGGAAGTTATCCCTCAACAGGGCCACCATTTCCCCGAGGGCCGAATTCGCCACCCACGGTAAATCGTTCGGGTTCCTAACTATTCACTTGCCGAGACGTCCGGAACCCGCTCCCGGCGCCTCCTCGACCCTCCCCGCGCGCTCGTCCTCGTGGCTCCCGACGTTCGTCGCACCCCTGTGCCAGAGTGGAGACCTGGCTCACATCTTGGAGTTCGTCATGGCATATCTCCTGGTCATCGGCACGCGCAAGGGGCTCTTCACGGCCCGGAGCGAGGATCGGCGCACATGGGACGTGACCGGCCCGCACCGGCTCGACGAGGCCAACGACGCCGGGGTGAGTCCCGTCTACGCGGTCGGGATCAACCCGCACACCGGGCGTCTGCTCGTCGGCACGGAGAGCTGGCACTTCGGCCCGAGCGTCTGGCACAGCGACGACCTCGGCGCCACGTGGACCGAGCCCCCGGCCCCGCCGATCGCCTTCCCCCAGGACACGGACGGCTCACTGACCCGTGCCTGGCAGTTCGCCTTCGGCGCCGACCCCGACACCGTGTTCGCCGGGGTGGAGCCGCACGCCCTGTTCAGGTCCTCCGACGGAGGCGACAGCTTCGAGCTGGTCCGCGCGCTGTGGGACCACCCGCACCGGGTCAACTGGATGCCCGGTGCCGGAGGGGCCGCCATCCACACGATCCTGCCCGGCACTCTCGGTGTGGGCCACCGGTCGCCCGAGGCGATCACCGTGGCCATGTCCACGGGGGGTGTCTACCAGACCGCGGACGACGGGGCGAGCTGGAATCCGACCAACCGGGGCATCTCCGCGGGGTTCCTCCCCGACGAGGAGCCCGAGTACGGCCAGTGCGTGCACAAGGTCGCCGCCGCCCCGGACGGCTCGTTCTACGCGCAGAACCACCACGGCGTCTACCGCAGCGCGGACCCGGCGGCGGACGGGTGGAGCCGGATCGAGGAGGGTCTGCCCACCGACTTCGGCTTCGCCATGGTCGCGCACCCGCACACCCCGGACACCGCGCTGAACTTCCCGGTGATCAGCCAGGAGGTCCACCTCCCGGCGAAGCACCGCCTGGGCGCCTACCGGACCGACGACGGCGGCCGGACGTGGCGGGCGATCAACGAGGGCCTGCCCGAGGAGCCGTACTTCGGGATCGTCCTGCGCGACGCCGCCTGCACGGACGGGGCGGAGGTGCCCGGCTTCTACTTCGGCACCCGTTCGGGGGACGTGTACGCGACGACGGACGACGACGACCGCTGGCGCCTCGTCGCCGCCCATCTGCCCGACGTCCTGAGCGTGCGGGCCACGGAGGTGTGAGATGCGGGTGACCGTGCACCTGACCAGCGTGCTGCGTGCCGACGCCGAGGGCGCCACCCACGTTCGGGTCGAGGTCGAGGACGGAACCGCGCTGCGCGGGGTGCTGGACGCGCTGGCCGCCCTCCACCCCGGCCTGGACCGTCGGATCAGGGACGAGCAGGGCGCTCTGCGCCGCTTCGTGAACGTGTTCGTGGACCAGGACGAGTGCCGCACCGTGGGCGGCCTGGACGCCCCGGTCCGCGACGGAGCGGACGTCCGACTGCTGCCCTCCGTCGCCGGGGGCTGAACGGCCGGGGGGGGGGGGGGGGGGGGGGGGGGGGGGGGGGGGGGGGGGGGGGGGGGGGGGGGGGG